>NZ_JACGUZ010000056.1:0-254909 GCF_014076955.1 Colwellia sp. Bg11-12 | reverse complement strand
GAACAAAAAAACAGTGACGACCCATCACAACAAAGTGATGCTGAACAAGAAGGTGAGAAAAAAGAAGATTCAGACAACAAGCCCTCTAAAGAAGAAAAGTCTGAACAAGAAGAAAAAAACGAAACTGAACAAGAACAGCAAGATCAAGAAAGTGAAGCGAAAGATGATGATAAAAACAAGCCAACGCAAACACCTGCTCAGATTCGTGCAGAAGAGCAATTAGCAGAAGAAACTGAGCAAAAACATCAACAATTACTCAATAAAGTAACTGATGATCCGTATATGTTATTAAGAAATAAAATGCAGCTCGAATATCAAAAGCGTCGTAATAACCGAAGTAGCGCAAAAGGAACAAAAAAGTGGTAAAAATAGTGATGAAAACATTTATAACCTTATTAGCCATTGTTCTTAGTAATGCGCTTTTTACAAGTAATGCGTTAGCTGCAAGTCAAATAAGTGCAACTATCGATAAGAATCCTGTAGTGGTTAATGAATCTTTTATTTTAAAAATCACCATTGATGATGATGTCGATACTAACGCTTTAAATACCTCTGCTTTGTTACAAGACTTTATCGTTGGCAGAACTTCAGTGAGTTCTCAAACAAGTATGGTGAACTTTAAAACCACCCGTACAACAACTTGGAGCACCTTACTTATAGGGAAGAAAGCTGGAAATTTCATCATTCCCGCATTGACAGTAGCAGGTATAAAATCTCAAGCCATAAATGTTCAAGTATTAGCTGAAAATGATCCCCTTGCTAACAAGCAGCAAGACATATTTATTACGACTGAAGTCTCAGCTAAAGAAGTCTATGTTCAGCAGCAGCTTACATTAGTAGTAAAGCTTCACTTTGCTGCTGAGCTAAAGCGTGGAAGTCTAACTGAGCCGACCTTAGAAGGTGCAAGTATTACTCAAATAGGAAAGGATAAAGAAGAAGATACCGTTATTAACGGTCAACGCTATCGTGTTATTGAAAGAACGTATGCAATAAGTCCTAAAAACAGTGGTGAATTTATTTTAAAATCACCTATTTTTTCTGGCGAAATTTTAGTGCCATCAACCAGAAGAAATAATATGTTTAGTTTTTCAGAAACTAAGCCGGTAAGTGTTATTGGAGATGAAATCCCATTACTTGTGCGTCCTATCCCTGAGACATTTCAAGGAACTTGGTTACCCAGTGATTTACTTGCTATTCACCAAAATTGGCAGCCTGATATAGCTAAGTTTAAGGTGGGCGAACCTATTACTCGCACCATCACTTTGACCGCAGCAGGTTTATCACAAGAGCAACTGCCTATCCTTGAAATAACAGTTCCAAAAGGTTTAAAAGTCTATCCAGATCAAGCGCAGTTACATACGGGTATGAGTAGTGGCCATTTAGTCAGTCAGAAAGTACGAAATTTTGCTATTGTTGCGAGTAAGCCAGGTGAATATCAGTTACCAGAAGTAAGTATTCCATGGTGGAATACTGTGACCAATCGTTATCAAGTCGCAACTATTGCCGCGCAAAAAATCACGGTATTGCCTAATAGCGAACTTGAAACTGCCACCACTGTGGTTAGTAACAATCAAAATAAAGATCTCGCGCCCGCTAAAACAGTAATAATTACGCAGTCATCTTGGTTGCAGTGGTTATTTTTAGCTTTATGGTTACTGACGTCTTTAGCGTGGTTTATCAGTGTAAAACTGGCCAAACCTTCGCAAGCCAAGACACCTAAAAATGAAACCCCAAATAATAACGCTTATTTATCTTTGTTGGCTGCCTGCAAAAAGAATCAAGGGTTGGCCGTTCTCACTTTAATTTCACCTTGGATAAATATTTTACAAACTAAAGCAGGTAAAAAAATTACAGCGACGCTTGATGAGGCATTACTTGAGATTAACAGTGATGAATTTCAACAAGAGATAAATTATTTGCAGCAATGTTATTATGGAAAAGAACAAAAAGATTGGCAAGGAGATAGCCTAATAAAGTTGATTCAAGTGGTTAATAAGCAAGGTTTAAAAGAGAGTAAAGCAACAGTGTTATCCCTGAATCCAACGTAAAAATGAAATGATTTTTTTAAAAGCGAAATAAAATAATGTCTGCTCAGGTCTCTTACAACATGGCAACAAAACAAGTTAGATATGAAGCACTAGTTAAAGCATTGCATGGCGACTTATTCCGTTATGCATACTGGCTTTGTCACGACAAACATGTCGCTGAAGATTTAGTGCAAGAGACCTTTTTACGGGCATGGCGAGCTTTAGATTCATTGAAAGATGAAAAAGCCGCTAAGTCATGGTTGATCACAATTCTACGCAGGGAAAATGCCCGTCGTTTCGAGCGTAAACGCTTCGAGATGAGCGAATATGAAGAAGCCACTATAACCGATACTAAATCGACAAGTAGTGAACAAGAAATAGAAAACTACTGGCTACGTGAAAAAATAGCGCAAATGCCAGAAGAATACCGAGAGCCATTAGTACTACAAATTATTGGTGGTTTTTCAGGTGAAGAAATAGCTAAACAGCTTAATTTAAATAAGAATACCGTAATGACAAGGTTGTTTCGAGCGCGCAACCAATTGAAAGATGCTTTAGAGAATACTCCCAACGTTAGAGGCCAGTACAATGGATGATTTGCAATTTAGGCGTCGTATTTATGCAGATCCAAATACACGTGATGAAGATATGATTGCTGCGATGAATAGTGATCCTGCCAAACAAAGCTTTGCACAAGAGCTTGAAAGTTTAGACAACAAACTCTTTCAGGCGTTAAATATTGAAGTACCTAGTGGCTTAAGTGATAAACTTATTTTACGTCAAACGATGGCTAGTCATCAGCAGCAAAAACGCAAAAGCCGTGTACGCTTAGCATTAGCTGCATCCGTTGCCTTTGTGATGGGTTTAACCATTAACTTTATGCAGTTTTCTAGTGCATATAGTAACTTAGGGGATTATGCGATAGCTCATATTGCCCATGAAGAAGGTCATTTTTCTAACACTTCAGCTGCAAATGTTAGCTTAGCCTCTCTTAACGATAAAATGGCGACATTTAACGGGAGTTTTACCGACAGCATAGGTAAATTAATGTTTGCTGATTATTGCCGGTTTGATGGCATGAAAAGCCTGCACTTAGTTTTTAAAGGGGCAACAAGTATGGTCACCGTTTTTGTTGTTCCTGATAATGAAGACCTTGAATTTATCGCTGATTTTTCAACAGATAAATTAATAGGAAAATCCCAACACTTTAACAACAGTAATATTATTGTGGTTGGTGACAAAAGTGAATCACTCACGCAATGGCAAGCAGCGATTGATAAAAATATTAACTGGTCTATTTAAGCAATAACAAACATTGTTATTCGACTTATGACTTCGTCGCGCATGAAACCATGGCGACGAGGCTTTTAATCCTCTCGTATTAAAACCCCATTGCCCTGATACTGAACCGTCATCTTGATACTAAAATCGTCATACTGAACTTGTTTAAGTATCTACTACTTACCGCATTATCAACAGGTGCTGAAATAATAGAGCATTCCTTGCTATTAATGTGCAGCAGCCAACTTATAAGGCGCAGACTTAGGAAACTAGGAGTTGCTATTACCGTTAACGTCCAGGGATAGCTAAGACCTAGTAAGACAGGGTATCTGGGAGACGTAGAATATAAAAGCCCGTTATTGAATTTCAATAACGGGCTTTTTATTAATTTAATTTCAAGATAATCTCGAAAAATCAAGCGATAAAATAGAGTTAATCGATGTTGTGGTTGTGCTGCTCTATCATCTCATCAAACATTTTCTCAACAGATTCATCAGGTGCCGCGGTCATGTTACTCACCACAACAATAGCGATTGTTGAAAGAATAAAGCCTGGAACAATTTCATACATAACTGAACTTAATAATTCACCACCTACAGTGATAGGCACGTAGATCCAAAAGAGAACGGTTAATGCACCTGTTAACATACCTGCTAACGCACCTTGTTTGTTCATTTTTTTCCAGTAGAGACTTAAAATAACTAAAGGTCCAAATGCAGCACCAAAACCCGCCCAAGCATTACTTACCAAACTTAAAATAGAACTATTTCGATCATAAGCTAAAGAGATCGCAACAAGAGCAACTAACAACACAGAGATACGACCAACAAAAACAAGTTGCTTATCAGTAGCATCTTTGTTGAGAAAAGCTTGATAAAAATCACCGGTTAATGAGCTGGATGTCACTAATAACTGAGAAGATATTGTACTCATTATTGCAGCTAAAATTGCGGCAAGTAAAAAACCAGAAATAAGAGGATGAAATAAAACTTGAGAAAATAAGACAAAAATAGTTTCTGGGTCAGTTAATGTCGTTCCTGTTTTCGCTACATAAGCAATACCAGCAAAACCTGTTGCCATAGCACCACAAATAGAAACAATCATCCAAGTCATACCGATACGACGGGCGGCAGGTAAATCTTTAACTGAGCGAATCGCCATAAAGCGTACGATGATATGCGGTTGACCAAAATAACCTAGGCCCCAAGCCATCGCTGAAATAATAGCTAAAGCACTCACACCACTGAACATATTAAATTTTTCAGCATCAAGCGAATAAATAGTTTCATTCATAGCTTGTAAGCCTCCAATGTCGCTTATCACCACAAATGGAACCAGTACAAGCGCGACAAACATAATACATCCCTGCACAAAATCGGTTAGGCTAACGGCTAAAAACCCACCAAACATTGTGTAAAGTACCACAACACCTGCTGTAACATAGAGACCAGCTTCATAATTTAAACCAAAAGAACTCTCAAACAATTTACCACCAGCAACAATCCCTGATGACGTATAAAGTGTAAAAAAGATAATAATTACAATCGATGAAACTACGCGAAGTAAATGGCGTTTATCGTTAAAACGATTTTCAAAGAAGTCAGGTAATGTTATCGAGTCGTTAGCTACTTCTGTATAAGTTCTCAAGCGAGGTGCAACAATTAAATAATTAAAATAAGCGCCAATCACTAATCCGACAGCAATCCATATACTGCTTAAACCTGAAACATACATAGCTCCAGGTATACCCATTAACATCCAACCACTCATGTCAGAAGCACCAGCAGAGAGTGCAGTAACCGAAGGACTTAAATTACGACCTCCCAACATATAACCCGCAGCATCACTTGTTGATTTTTTATAGGCATATAAGCCTATACCGATCATTACAATAAAATATAAACCTAAAGAAAATAACGTACCAAAAGCCAAACTAACCTCCGAAAAATATTATTATATCTTTGCTGTGTAAAAGTAAATTTCTTTTACAGAACAAAAAATAGAATAAGCTAGTATGACTAGATATTTTTCTATTACTATACTTTTATTGTTTTCGTGTCTATAAAATGTATTATAAATGTAATTTTTTTATGACAGTGATTAATATATAAAAATAGTTAATGCTAATTGGTCATATTTCCAATATATTCACTGTAGTTATGATGTGATCAGGAATTATTATGTATTTTTATGCCGCAAGGCAACCCATTCTAGATAAAGACAAAAATCTTTTTGCCTATGAATTGTTATTTAGAGACAGTATTGATAACGTTTTTCCTGACATTGATGGCGACGAAGCCACAACCAAAATGATCGAAGCAAGTAAATTTAACTTAGGTATCGGTGAATTTACCGCGAATAAGCCCGCCTTTATTAATTTTACACTCGAAACGTTAAGCCTTGGTTACGCAAATATGCTAGCGACTGATGAAGTAGTTGTTGAGATTTTAGAGACGGTTAAGCCGGGTAAAAAACTATTAGCTATTTGTAAAGATCTTTACGAGCAAGGCTACACATTAGCGCTTGATGACTACGAACATCAAAAAGTATGGATCCACTTCTTTCCTTATATCAAAATAATAAAAATAGATTGGAAAATTTCCACTATTGAAGAGATAAAAGAAGTTAAGCAGGCGATTGTAAATTTTCCTGATATCAAATTACTTGCAGAAAAAGTTGAAACATATGACGAGTATAATCAAGCGTTAGAATTAGGTTTTGAGCTGTTCCAAGGTTTTTTCTTTGCAAAACCTGAAATGATAAAAACTAAGAGTCTATCTCCGTCACAAATAGCAATGGCTGAGTTACTTTATGAAACATCAAAGCCCGAATTAGATTTAATCAGTATTACATCAGTATTTGAGCGTGATGTTACACTTTCATATAAATTATTAAGATATGTCAACTCAGCAATTTTCCGAAGAAGCAAAGAGATATCTACAATAAAACAGGCACTTGTAACCTTAGGTTCTGAAGAGTTAAAACGCTTTTTAGGCCTAATGTTTGCTATAAATGTTAACCCTGACAAGCCTTCTGAGTTAATCAATTCAGCAATGGCTAGAGCAAAATTTTGTGAGCTTATCGCAAAAGATATTAGTGTTCCGGTAAATACCTCAATTGCATTTTTAACCGGACTATTGTCGTTAATTGATGCCATTTTAGATGAAAAACTTGAAACAGTTTTAGAAAAACTTCCCCTTGCTCAAGAAATAAAAGATCCTTTACTCACTAAAAAAGGAGTCTTGGCTGAATTAATACAATTGTTAGAGTTTATTGAACATGCACAATGGGAAAAAACCACTATTGTCATGAAAAAATTAGGTATTGAAAAAGAGAAAGTCATTAAAGATTATAATGAAGCACTCAATTGGGCTGATGAACAATCCCAAATGACCAATAGTTAACTTCGTTTCAAAAGCTAAAAGACCAAATTTTACATCTGTTTACCTGTGATATTACCTCTATGGACGGAGGTACTTGTTATTTGTCAAAAATACAGATCATACCGTTCTTCCTGAACATCGCCACTCTTTCACATCCATGTGACCGTGACATACCGTTCTTCCTGAACATCCCCACTCTTTCACATCCATGTGACCGTGACATACCGTTCTTCCTGAACATCGCCACTCTTTCACATCCATGTGGCCGTGACATACCGTTCTTCCTGAACATCGCCACTCTTTCACATCCATGTGGCCGTGACATACCGTTCTTCCTGAACATAAAAACGAGCAAGATTTATAATCTTTGCTCGTTTTTTATTTATAGTAACAGTTCAGAAGCTATAATAAACGCTAATGACGTTACACAACTATATAGATATACTACATCAGATCTTTGCGGTCTTTAGCCATAACTTTGGTGGTTAGCAAATTAAAATCTTTTAGCTCAATTATCTCATCCGTTAATTGATCTTCAAGAGCATCAATTGCGATAACTGACTGACAAAGCTCCTCGCTTCGCGTTTCTATTTCGTTACTACGAGATTCCATTTCGTGTTCCATCTTTTCACCAAAATCTTCCATACGTGTTTCAAAGGCATCCATATCGCCCCCAGAAAAAAGCATCTGTTGACCGACAGCAATCATCAAACTGCCTATCGAATTTTGCACTGTTTGCTCTACAGCACTCTCAATACGCTGTTCGAAATCTTCATTGAAAAAATCTTCTCCTGAAAAGCCATTTTCATCAAAATAAATGTCTTTATGGTGAGTAAAACCTTCATCAATTTCTTTACGTATTTCTGAGAGTTGGGCACCAATTTCAGCACTAATATCATTCCCCTCACCTAGCAATTCATTAAAGGCTAAATTTACGCCATCACTCGCAAGATCAATAGCATCTAATGCAATCCCTTTTACTTGTGGAACAGCAGATCTAATACGCATAGCATAATCGGTAACTAAAGATTGCTGACTATCAGATAAAGCGATTTTATTGTCATTAACGTATAGCATTTCATTATCAACAATTTTGTAGAGCGCTTTTTTATCTCTTGAGAATTCAATGGCTGTGGAGGTGATTTTAACGCCTCCTGATATGTCTGCATTGCATGAGTCATTGTTAAATGATGCTTTAGAAGCAAATGAACTGCTGCTTGCCAATATTAGTGCCGTAGCGATTAGTGTTTTCATATTATCCCTTCTCTTATTAAATGTTGTCTTTAACTAAATAATGCATAACTAAGCTCGTTATTACAAAATAGGTGCCATAAAATAAAAGTAATAAAATTCAATAGGGTATATAAAAACAAACAATAACGAAGAAAATAAAAAGCTATTATTTGGTTAAAAAAGCAAAGTTTTAGTTAATATGATATTTTTTGCATTTCAATCAGTCTTGATTGACAACGGGCAAATTCAAAAATTAATTGTTGCCCCTGATAAAGGTCAACAATATCAACTTCAGCGTTAATAATAAGTCTTATATTTCGATCATATAACTCATCAACCAACGCAATAAAACGTCGAGCTTCGTCATCTAAATGGCAAAGTTCACCCAATATTTTACCCTCACGTTGATAGCCATCTTCCACGCCAGAGGAAACTGAAATAATTCTTTCTCCGGTGAACTGCGGTACTTGATCAAGTAATATTATTTTAAAACTATCAGCCAAACGCATATAGTCTCGCTGACTTCTTGGGCCAGAGCAAAGCGCATAAAAATCAAACAGTATCGTTTTATCGGTTTTCGCTTGGTAAGCTATTTTACGGTGGTTAACTGTTATATAACCTGAACTTACTTTACTCCCTGTAATTTCAAAGAATCGATTAACCAGAGTATTATTTTTAGCCAGAGGAAAACTATAATCACGATATTCCAGGGCAACTTCATAATGGCCTAAACGATGATCAATGTCTCCATCAACCGATAACACTTGGCAATGCTTATTAATTAGATCAATAGTCGGTAGAAAGCGTTCACGCTGTAAACCGTTTCGGTAGAGTTGTTCGGGTTGGCTGTTAGATGTGGCAATTAAAATAATACCTTGCTGAAAAAGTGCCTGAAACAAACCCGAAAGTAACATGGCGTCACCAATGTCTGAAACAAAAAATTCATCAAAACATAGCACCTTAATATTGTTTGCCCAGTTCTTCGCAATAAATGTTAAAGGATCACTTTTCCCTGAGCATAAATTTAATTGCTGATGAACTTCTTCCATAAATCGGTGGAAGTGAATACGTTTTTTTGCTTTGATCGCTAAATGTTGGAAGAACAGATCCATAAGCATGGTTTTACCACGCCCAACCCTGCCATAAAAATAAATTCCGGGAATAATAATGGGTTTATTAAATCGTTTAGTCAGCCAAGACTGCTGTTCTTGCTGATAAATTTTCTGGGAGAGCTCATTGAGTTTTATAACTGCATTAACTTGTGCATGATCATACTTAAAGTGATTTAAAGCAGATAACGACTGATAAGCTGAGAGCATAAACTAAATTTTTTCCACAAAAAAAGGGTGAGACATAAGTCTTACCCTTTTTAGCAATTTATTTGTATGAGGTAACCTAGGTTAACTCAACATACAAAATTAAAGAGCTTGAATGTTCTCAGCTTGAGGACCTTTCTGACCTTGAGTAACAGTAAACTGTACTTTTTGGCCTTCAGCTAGAGTTTTAAAACCGTCGCCAGAGATTGCAGAGAAATGTGCGAAAACGTCAGGACCAGATTCTTGCTCGATGAAACCAAAACCTTTAGACTCGTTGAACCATTTTACTGTACCAGTAGTTGTAGACATAATAGTATCCTATTTGTTTAATATAATTTTAATTTTGTTTCAGTCATTAAATAAATTTAACGACAAAAAACGATATTGCTGAGAGTGTTGCTATGACTTATTAAACAGGACGAGCTACTAACATAACTTCGAAACTTGGTACATAAATATAGGTAGTACTTTCTAGCTGCGTGCATTTTATATCTTTCACAGAAAGAGTCAAGGTTTTTATCTATTTTATTAATCGTTTTTCTTATTTTATATCCCAAAGCCAAATTTAAACACCTATCACTGATTTAATTTTTAACTTTTACTGTATTATTAGTGTCTCTACTTTTACGAATAAGTGCATCATCGCCAACCGCTATTGTAGACTTTGCTAATCGGTCATAAAGTAGAACATTGACTGTCGCCGCTAAGTTCATACAGCCATTCGTTGGAATATAAACCACTGCATCTGCCTTATCGATGACTTCCTGACTAATGGTCCCGTCTTCAGGGCCAAAAACATACATGGCATTCTTTGGGTGCTCAAATACAGGTAATGGTATCGCTCCTTCAATTAAATCAACACAAATCAATTTACTGCCCTTAGGCACACTATCTACTAAAGATTCCACCCCCGTTAAAGGGATTTTTTTACTCGCACTTTGTGTATCGGTATGAAACTTAGCTGCTTTTGCATACCTAACACCGCTATAAAGAACGGCATCAACTTGATAACAGCCTGCAGCACGCATTACGGCTCCGACATTACTTGGACTTTTAGGGTCAGTTAAGCCTAAAGTTATCTCCGCTGAGTCAACACTCTTTTGTTTTAATGGTACTTTTATCTTTTTGGTCATTAATCTAGTCGTTTTAGTTGGTTACTTTACACAGACATGTAAATATTGAAGGAATTCTCCTTAGCTTTTATATAAAACTCAAGTAAATATTAAAATATTATTTATATCTAATATGCAATTAGAATTTTTGTGATCTTACCTTCCATTAAATAAGTTATTTGATCTTCATCCGAAGCTTGTCATAAGCAGTTACATTTCAGACGAAACAAATAAAGAGAATCATCGTCATAATAACTACAATTTCATAAGTAGAAAATTATTTGGTCATCAATGAACCTAAAGGAAGTAATATGAAAAAGAGTTTAATAAGACTATGGAAAGAAAATAAATCATTATTTGTTTTTATCTGTTTAATGTTAGTTTTTCGTAGTGCAGTTGCTGACTGGAGCGACGTACCTACCGGCTCTATGAAGCCGACTATTGTTGAAGGTGATAGAATTTTTATTAATAAAATGGCATATGACATTCGCCTACCCTTTACACACTTTTCACTTTTTAAACTTTCCGACCCACAAACTAACGACATCATTATATTTGATTCTGCAGCCTCAGATAAACGTCTAGTAAAACGCGTAATCGGTATACCAGGTGATAGTATCTCGATGAAAAATAATAAATTAATAATAAATAGCCAGGTCATTGACTATCAAAAAAAATCAGCAAAAAACGACTTAATTAATAACCAATACGACAAAACTGAAACCATTAACAGTCAACCCCATGTTATTCGTATTAATAACATGGGGTCGCCATTAGCAAACTTCAGTGAAGTGATAGTCCCCAATGGGCATTATTTAGTACTGGGAGACAACCGTGATCATAGTGCCGACTCTCGGGTGATAGGCTTTGTACCTCGTAGCGAAATCGTTGGACGGTCAAATAAAGTCGCTTTTTCTTTAAATTATGATAATTACTACTTACCCCGTAGCGGTAGATTTTTTCACTCACTTTAAATATTAATGCCTTTTAAAGTTTAAGATGTTTATTGTAAGTTCATTCTGCATTTGACCTGCTAAAACTCGATAACAATGGTTTTTCTACATAGACTTAGACAAACAAATTAAGTGAATAATAAAGGTATTTATGCGTTATGTTTAAGTCGCTCCTCAAGACTATTTTCCCTTCAGTTTTTTCTGAAAAAAACACACCGAACTATGAATATTTTCAACAAACAGGAAATATCGAGTTTGATAAGGAAATAAGTATTACTGACTTATCTGGACTGTTTTTTTCCGATGAATACGATTCTAAAGAGAAAATAAAATCTTCTGATAGTCATCATTACAATAAGTTATTTAATGATTTATTATTTGGTGATAATATCGAAGAGCATTCCACTAAAATAGATCCTCTGAGCGAGTATGTTGCCGCTCAAATTAAGGAACTACTGATACGCCCACAAAATTTAATCTCTGAACTGCCGATAATGCCAGCTTCAGTTGATGCTGTTTTGACCGCGCTAAACAGTAAAAACTTCAACGTCGATGATATTCTCAATATTATAGCCAAAGAGCCTAGTATGGCAGCCGATATGATAAAACTAGCAAATAGTACTAAATATCGTCGCAGTAAATCACCAATAGTAAATTTAAAGTCAGCTTTTATGGTGATGGGGGCGCAAGGATTACTAACGGGTGTTGTTTATGTGTTCATCAATAATTTCACGCCTAAAAACACCCGGTATTTCAAACACTTTGGCACTAAGATTTGGCAACACTGTTTACAAACAGCTTTAATATCAAAAGACTTAGCTGACAAAAATCCGAGTGTAGAAAACGCATCAGCTGCTTATTTAATTGGCTTGTTAAGGAATTTGGGGGAAATGATTATCTTTGATTTGATGGTTGAAGCTTTTCACCATGTAGACCCTTCATCCACCCCCAATTCTCAGTCATTTAAAGCCTTAATTTCGCATCACGCAATTAGCTTAACTGTCGCTATTGTTTCTAAATGGAATTTACCACCAATCGTCATAACGACAATTAAACAGCAAGACAATAAACAATTAGAGCAATCACCTTTAGAGTCTCTTATTGAACAAGCAAACTTCATCAGCAAGCTAAAAATACTGCACAATTATAAAAAGATCAATCATGAAGCGTATGAACTTGCCTGCTTAAAGCTAAAAAGCGAACAAGCTCAAACCTACGCATTAAACGAATTAATAATAGCAACCGAATAGCATTAACCTTGGCTTAGCCATTTAATTACAATTCTCCCTACTTTGTAATAATAGTTATAGAATCTAAATAGGGGAATTTAATGAATGTTAGCGTCTAGTATTGCCTTAATTAAATCAATCTTGCTAAAATATCGTTCAGCTGATTTATAAGTAAGCTGATTTATCTGCTGAAGAAAGTTTAAATTCATTGTCAAAAAAGTACTTTTTTGTTCGAGCTAATGCTTGTAATATCGTGAGCATTTGTTTCAAATATTACTATCTCTGAAAAAGTTAAGGTTACTATGTATAAAGTTGTTCCTAAGTCGCTTGCCCTAGTAAGTGCATTATCTATTGCTACATTATTTTCTGCGCTAAGCAATGCAACAGTTGTTGAGGTTGCAACCTCTCAGGGAAATTTCAAAGTTAATCTACATGATCAAACGACTCCTAAAACGGTAGAAAATTTTTTAAAGTATATCAATGACGGTGATTACAATAATACTGTTGTGCATCGTTTAGTCCCAAATTTTATTATGCAAGCGGGTGGTTTCAAATTTAATGGTGACTTACCATTAACACCTATTGACGTTGATGACTCAATTCAAAATGAGCCGATTTATTCAAACGTTAGAGGTACCATTGCAATGGCAAAACTAGGAAACAATCCTAATAGTGCGACAAGCCAGTGGTTTATTAATTATAAAAATAACAGTGCAAATTTAGATTTACAAAATAGTGGTTTTACCGTCTTTGGGGAAGTTATTGAAGGTATGGATAATATTGATAAAATAGCCTTGATCCAGCTTTGCCAAGAAAGACCTATGCCTGGATATACCAGCGAACAATGCGCCAATAGCAATTTTGTACCTGGTGTAGATAACTTTGTCACCATTCATAGCGTAACTATTATTGATAGTTCTGCGACAACAGACACAAGTCTAGCTTCTGTAAAGAATACACTTATTAATAAAGAAGAGAGCATTACTAGTGATAGTGGCGGTAGCTTATCCTATTTTGTATTATGCGCACTAACTCTGCTTGGTTTTAGACGTAAACTCAAATAACTTATAAAAGGTGACTAATCAGAGACCTTGCCGCGCAATGCCTTAACATTGCTGCGGTGCGACTTCCCCGCTAAACGTCTTTTTTTAGAATTTTTTGTTGGTTTGGTTTCTCTTCGGACTTTTTGAATGACCATCGCTGATTTAATCAATTCAACTAATCGCTCAAGTGCAGATTCGCGGTTCTTCTCTTGCGTTCTAAATTGTTGTGCCTTAAGAACTAAGATCCCTTCTTTAGTGATACGCTTATCTTTTAAAGCAAGTAAACGCTCTTTATAAAAATCAGGTAAATAAGATGCCTTAATATCAAAGCGCAAGTGAATGGCTGAAGATACTTTATTTACATTTTGCCCACCAGCTCCTTGCGAGCGAATAGCCGTTAATTCGATTTCATTGTCACCTAACGAGACATTATTTGAAAGTACTAACATATTTTACATCTATAACATTATTGATCAACACATTAAGTATACCATTCATATCAATAGTAATACTTAAAAACCAAAACGGGAGCAATAAGCTCCCGTGAAAAATCTAACGATTAACTGTTTTGAAATTAGTTTAAGTTCATTTCTTGAACTTTCTCATGAGCGATTTCAGGAGTAACAGAAACAGGCTTATTGTGTAAGTTTGCTTTTAATTGACCTTTTCTATGTTTAAGTGCAGCATCAAGTTTTTTGGCTACACTAGCGATTGAGGGAAACATGACATCTTCTTGTGCTGAAACCGAAATACGACCACCTTCATAATTTGTCGTTATTTCAGCACCATATTTTCCATGCTCTTTTGAAATAATAATGTCTAGTGAAATCAGCGTTGGAAAATGGTTAGAAATTTTTAAGAATTTTTCATCGATATGCTCTTTTACACCATCAGTAATATCTACATGGTGACCTGAAAGATTTATTTTCATAGGTATTCCTTTTATTAATTACTCTATTTAAGACTTGTGGGTAAAGTCGAAAAACACAAGCCCTTAACATGAAAATAATTAGCATTAATTCAATAAAGAGCTCATATAATTAACTGTAGCAAAATTTATTGATTATTTTCTGATTTAGCTCAATTTTTTATTTTATTTTTATTTAATTCCCCTAAGCTAATGAAATTATTTTATTTAAAAGAGTAAAGCATAAACAATACAAGCATTTTAATTCAAAAAACGGTTATAATATTGATTGATTTTTGAGTTAACGAATCGCTGTTAAACAGCAAAGAGATGCTACATGTTTGATGATATTCGCCCTTATCGTGATGATGAGGTTGCAGCTGTGATCCAAAAACTGATTAATGACCAAGGGCTACTTTCTTCTATTGCTAGTTTCAAAATGCCTCGACTGTACAAAATTCTGCCGATAATTTGTCGTTCAGTAGTAAAATGGACACTAAAGTTGCGTTCCAGTAAGTTTAATAATATTGAACAAATTCAAACAGAGGTGGCTAAATATTTACATCACTTAGTGAACAAAAGTACTGACGGCTTTAGTTTTCATGGTTTAGATAAGATTGATACAAGCAAGCCTATGCTATTTATCAGTAATCATAGAGACATAGTGCTTGATGTCGCATTAATTAATTGGGCATTATACAACAGTGGTATCAATACTGTTGAGGCTGCGGTGGGTGACAATTTACTTCATCAGCCATGGGTTGCTGATTTAATGCGTATCAATAAGAGTTTCATTGTTAAACGCAGTGAAGAAACAAAGCGAGCAATGCTGACAGCTTCAAAGCAATTGTCTGCATATATTCACCATACCGTTCATGAGCGCCAACAAAATATTTGGATAGCACAACGTGAAGGTCGCGCAAAAGACGGTATTGATAAAACCAATTCAGCATTAATTTCAATGTTGTTACTTAACAAAGACAAGCAAACTCCAATTGCCGATTATTTAGCTGAAATTAATATTGTTCCTGTTTCTATTTCATATGAATTTGATCCCTGTGATCGTGACAAAGCGATTGAGCTCGCCGAGCGAGAAGCAACAGGTAGTTATCAAAAGAAAGAAAATGAAGACTTAAATAGTATTACGCAAGGATTAGTGGGTAAAAAAGGCCGTGTACATGTCGAATTTTGCCATGCTATTAAAGGCGACTTTGCCGATAGTAAAGCCATAGCAAAAGCGATTGATCAAGAGATTATCAGCAACTATAAACTATATGACAGTAACTTAACTGCCTATGCAAAACTTAATCAGCAAGCAGAAATTAAGCAAAGTGTCATGAATCAACTTAATAGTCGTATGTTCGAATTAACCCAAGAACAACAATATTGGTTATTAACCATGTATGCTAATCCGGTAAGAGCGAAACAAGCATTAGACTCATGATTACTTGAATATTTATCCCCATTAAAAACGGCGCTGTATAGCGCCGTTTTTTGTTGTTATACAATAAAATTATTTATTGATCGATATATGATAGTTTTTTAAATTATGAGCAAAGGAGCTATTTTTTTTATTTTGATAATATGACAAGTAATTCGCATATTTATCAGTATATTCACTTTGAACCAAGTCTGTTTTTGTACCTAATACAATCGTGTCATTGTTAATAATGTCTTCATAGCCAGATAAAGCAGTAACAACGGGTAATTGTCCGGTAATTTCACCGTAACTTGTCCATTTAGCTGGCATAGGTGTGTTTGTTTCAGGATGGTAAGCTTGATAGCTTATAGCAATAATAGCCATTGGGTAATTAGCAACATTGCTATAATCATAGCTCCAATCTGATTTGATTTCTGAAAAGTATCTATCATCAATATCTGGTTTTCTATCAGAGGCAGCAACTGAAAAACTCGTAATATATGTAGAAGAGATGAGCTGATGCTGACTAGATATTTTTATTTTCCCAAAAGCAGAATCTGTTTCAGAAAAAATTACTTCTGCATTTGATTGGTAGTCGGTTTCTGACACATAAAGATGACTATTAAATAAATCGACGATGTTATCTTCTTCAAGAACACTAATCGCAAAGTGTTGCTGCCCTGAAAATAACTGACGTGTAGTAAAAGGCTGGTGATTTTGATTTAAACCAATTCGCTCAATTGCATCGAAAGCTGATAGTTGCCAAATGAGTTCACCATCATCATTAAAGGCCATTTGATTAAAGTCATCTATAAAGCCAGCCGCACCTTGAACATTGTTATTATTACCGGTACCAACAAGAGAAAAAGAATGTAATGGCCAAGTCCCCCCCATTATCCGACAAGCTTCAACATTCATAAAATTAGTACGTTGGGAATCCACAACTTCAGTGGTAGTAAATGTTGCAGAGCTGGTTATCTTAGTAATATCAGAAATAGGGGTATGAGATATTTCAACATTTCGAGTTACACATTCACAATTTGAATTATCAATTATTGCAGCATGCTGAGCTTGATAAGTAGCCGGTGTGGTTGCCTTTACCTGATGAAAGCTAACAAAATCTAAACCTTCAACCTCTCCTGCCTGCTGATTTTTAGCAACAAGCGTATAATTTATGAATTCACTTGCTGATGAAAAACTAAAAACTCCATTTTCATCAGCTTGTAACTTATCTACAACACTCCAATCCTGGTTTTGAATAAATAACTCGACATCAACAAAGGGAAGTTTTGCACCGCATTTATTAGTCAGTGTTGACGTTAATGAGAAAGGATAAAATATTGGAACCTCTGGTGTAGTAGCTTTGTTACTAGCCCCACCACCCCCACATGCGGTCAAACAAGTAAATATTGAGGGTAATAAAAACATCTTTTTATATTTAATAAGAAAAGATGGAATTGATCTTTCATTTGTTTTTAATAACTTTTTCAGCATAGAAATTAATTTATCTGTGATTACGGTTCATTAACCCAATTATAGGGTAATTTATGCATGCACTGAAAGCATAACGAATATAATAAGTGAAATAAGTTTCCCTAGTAACATCTAATTTAACGCATTAAAGCTGAGCTTAATTTAATTCAAAATAGTGGGAGTAATTATTAGGGATTTTTAATATATACATCAATTTTCATCTATTTAATTGAGAGGGTAAAAAATTAATTTTTGACAGTTTATATCGGTAGACCCTTTTCAGCGTAAGCAAAGTTAACTCTGATTTTAAAGCGTAAAAAATAAATTCATAATTTTCATCCAAGGGCAAGTATTTGTTCTACGCTTATGAAGTGTTTATAAAAATCATTAATTTTAAAGGAATATATAATGAAAAATAACTTACTCATATCATCGTTTGTCACACTAACACTAATGACTACTGGCTGTTCTGACAATAAAAACACAACAGTAAAACCCCCCTCCCCCAAACCTCCTATTAATAAAACAGCAACAGCAACATTTAATGTTGCTCTAACGGGAGTGGCCGTTAAAGGTACGATGGCTAATGCAAGTATATCTATTCACCAGATTGACACAACCACAGGTGAAAAATCCCCCATTAGCTTTCGCATAGCGGACTCTATTGAAGCAGAAAGCTACACAGTATCAGCTCCAGCAGGAACTTCAGATGAAAAGTTAGATGAAATGCTCGCGTCTAAAGTATTGGCTGAAAATCCATTAGAACCAGCAACTGATGAAAATGGAAAAATAAGTATTTATCTTGAAAGTACCTTTTCTGGTGCTGTGATCATAAATATTACCAGTAGTTCATCAGTAGATGCTAGTTGGCTAAGGTGCGACTCTTATACTGATTGTGGCGTTTATGAAAATATTGCTTCAACTGTTATGCCTAATAATGGTGACTTAGCTATCGAATTTGGAGAGTGGTATAAAGAAGATTTAACCTTAACGACAATAAAATACATTCCTGAGTCTGCTAGTCCCGAGCAATCTAGACGTTATTCCTCAAATGTCACGGTATTTACTGAAGTTGTGGCCACAATATTACAAGATAATTTAAGTGCCGATCCTATGGTACCAATTAGCCAGCAAGCTATATCAGACGCTTCAGTTCATACTGTCATGCAATTGCTTGGGCCAAATGGTGTCATTAAAAACGCAAACTTACTTTCGGATATATCTAAAGGTGTTGGCTTCGACCTTAGTGATATTGGCGAAAATGTCAGCTTAAATGCTGGTAACCTTGCACTAGCCCAATTGTCGGCAAGTTTACAAACAGTCGCTGCGGCAGGTGACGATGGTACCCTCTCAGAAATAATTACAGAATTGGCAACATCAGTATCAGATGGTAGTTTAAATGCTGTTACTGAGGTTTCACCCTCTACTCCTCCAATACAATCAATTATCTCTAAAGTATCTTCAGTTAACAACAATTCGAAACCATCCGCTCTATTTAATGCAATACAACAAAGAGTGAAGAAAATAGCCGCTATTTATGTTGCTATTGTTACGGGTGACACTGCGGCATTAGACGCGTTAGGTGTTAATGCAGGCATCAGAACCTCAATAACTAAATCGATGGAAAATGCAGTAAAACGTGGAGCTATATCACAGCAAGATCTGATTAATACCGCGATAGAAGTTGTCGCTTTAGTAGAAGAAATAGGCTGTATTGGCGATGAATGTACTATAGGAGATGAATTATATGCTGATATAGCAGCGAAAGTTACCACCGAGCTTACAATGCTCAATACTAAAATAATGAGTATCGCCAACAATATCGATACTGCAGCAGCCGCTATTATTACAGCTGAAGAATTAGAGACAAGAGTTACAGATGCAGATACGGCAATTATCTATTATGAATCAGCAATCGCTGCTTATTTTATGATTTTTAACAGCAATGACTTGAACGTATTAGGTAACAAAGCTAATCGTTATGACATTGAAGCAAGTGATTGGGCAGATACCGCTAAATTTTTAGTTGCTTCAAGTTCGGAATATCAAAGTTTACTTGATACTGCTCAAGACATAGCTGAGCTAGCACACACAGAAACAATACAAATAAATGGCGACACTGGGTTACATATCGATGTTCAAGCTTTATTAGCTGACGCACAAGCAAAACTTGTTGAATTTGATGCAGTAGTGCCAGCCGCGAAAGCTAGAGCAGAATCATCAAATGACATGGCACTCACTAAACAAGGCATAGCAACAACGGCACAAACAACGTCAGTAAACAGCTATGAAGCTGCGATGGCAATGAATAGTCCTCAAAGTGTTGCCGCTGCTACAGCTTTTCTTATGGCAACTGAACAAGCACTAACAGATAAATTAGACTTTATTTCAATAGCGAATGCTTTCCTAGAGTATTCAGAAATAGCGCTTAATGATGCTCAAAAATATGCAGATATCGCTGAAGATGATGCGGATAAAACTGCAGCAGCCACTTTAATAGATTCAGCAACGGCATTAATAAGCCAATCAAAGGCGCTAATAATATTAGCAAATAAAGACGTGAATCTATTTACTCGTATGGTGGCTGATGCAAAAGCTAAGCAAATAATTTTAAGTAAGTTACCGATGGTGAAAACGACAACTCAATCTTTTGCTGACATTAATGTAGTTACCATTTTGGGTCGTGATGCGTTAACTGATATCGGCCAAATCATGTTTGATGTACTTGAAGAGGCGAATCAAGAAACAGGTAATGTTATCGATAAAGCGTCACTGCTTCATACAGGTTGGATTTATAGTTTTAACGAAACAAACATGACAATAGAAGCGAGCCATGAAACTAAAGGTTCATTTCAAGGTGTTGCCGAGTTAAGTAATGATGCCAGTGATACAACATTACTGCTTGCATGGGAAGCGACCTTAATGGAGAGTGGCGATAATGGTGCTACTTTGGAATTTGCAGCTGGTGACCTAGATGGTTGTGCCACTGGTAATTCTCAAGGTTCGTGTTCAGCATTAACGTTCAGTGGTGTGTTTACCTCATTAAGTGATCTAGACACTGAAGACCCGGTTAAAACTATGTCATCAAGTACACTAGCAATCATGGACAGTGATGCCAACTTCACGGGAACATTAATATTAAGTAACCATGATTTATCGACTAATGAGCAGCCTAACACTTTTAAAACAGAAGTTATTATGGCTGGAATGTCGGCAGACGTTGCTTTCAACTTTACATTCAACCTTGATGAAATGGATGATAATGAAACCTTAAATGTAAAACTATTGATTGGTGATGATGGTTACAAAATGATGGGTAGTGCTGATAATGGCGCATACCTTATGGGCACTATTTGGTTAGACGACTATAAATATGGTGACTTTGTTGAGATGTCAAATGGCGTTGTTGTGACGTATATTGATGATGATGAAGTTGAATATTTTGATTTAACTTTTACTATTGGTGATTAATTAGCTCTGTTTGCGGGAGATATTATTCTCCCGCAATTTTTAACCTTTAATTATTCAAGGATGTAAATTGAAAATAAAGCTTACTTTATACTTATGTATTTTTCTGCATTTCAATACTTTTGCAAGTACCTCTTCTCTTACCCTATTTTCTACATTTAACGCTGAAGTTTATGCGGAGTCTCAGCCAATTAACTCTTTTATAGATGAGTTTAATCAACCTTTAACTAAGGGCGATAGTGCATTTACTTATAATCAGTTTGAGGTAGGTGTAACCTATTCTGCTTTTTCTTTTGGACTGCAAAGTCGCTATGATTATGTAATGGAGTTCGATCCCGACACAGCACTTTATACTCACATTGAAAAAAATGATTTAGCATTTGAAAATCGATTTTATACCTATAACCTAAAAGCAAAGAATGCGACAAGCCATGGTGTGTTTTTTTCGTACAAAATTGATTTCAACACCCCCAAAATAACATTAACACCTAAACTATCAATATTTAGCAGTAAACACTTTCAAGACGGCAATATTAATGGACAAGTTTTAGCTGATAAACCACAAGGAAATTTTAATATTGATTATGCTTTTTCAAAAGATAGATTATTTAAATCTTTTTCACCGCAAGATAGACCTAAAGGTCTAGGAGTCAGTTTAGACATTGCACTTGATTGGCAAATATCGGAGCAATTAATACTTGGCTTAGCTATCAAAGATTTATATTATAAAAGTAGTTACGCTGATGCCGGTTATGCTTTGGGGAGTATTCAAGATATTCCTTTTCAAGAAGATAATGAAGGTAACGTTTATTCTGAGCCAGCAATTACCTTAAAGACGTCTGGAAACAACCAAACTAAAGATCATTCCTTAACAATGCCAGCAAGATATTATGGCACCCTTGATTATAGAATATCATCACTCTTTTCCACACAGTTAGCTTTTCGTTCAATCAAGAATGACCAATTCACTTCTCTTTTGGGTCGTTGGCACTTCACTGATAACTGGGCACTTATGACTGGATATGAAAATAAAAGTGAGGCATGGAAAATAGGTATTGGTTCACAATCTATAGGCATTAACTTCCAAACTGACTCATTAGATTTCGAAGAAGCATATTACCTTCATTTTAGCACTTACCTATCTATTTTATTTTAAGGAAGATAATGTGAAAAAACGTTACCTCATTAACCTATTTTTAATGCTCACTTTACTCAATGGGTGTGGTGGAAATTCTGAATCTAAAGCTGAGGAAAAACAGTCCGAAGTATCTCTAGCAAAAAGCCAGATAACATTTTACCTCCCGAGTTGGTTTTCCCCTGTTGGGGAAATAATAATACGCTCACAAAGTGGCGAAACCATCACGTCAGCTAATACGTTATCTTTAAATAATGAGAATATTACGATAGAAAGCAATCAAATCATTACTATTGAATATACTCCAATCACTAAAAGCATTCTTTGCCCTGTTACAATAGGCTGTGGCGACTCATATAGTGGTGAACACCAAGATATTAATGCCAACGGAAAAATTGATTATAATGAAGCCTTTACCGTTGACATTATTTTTGCAGCTAAAGTGTTTTTAAGCCCTGGTGCTAATAAAGTTTATTTTTCATTATTATCTCAAATTGAATCATCAACTGAAGTGAACAGCCATTTAAAAAGTTTATCTATTACCCCTAATTATCATCAAACCTATACCGATAAAGAGAACACAAGGCGTTATAAGTTCTTAGCAGATGGCAGCTATTATGCCTTATTTAAATCGATAAAAAGTCCGCAAAGTATTCGACTTATAAAAGAGTCTATTATCTTATTTGTACAAAATAATGAGATATCAGATATGGCGACTGATTATTTCACTAACCTAGATGACTATTTATCTGAGCAACAAAAAAGTAATGATGATGCACTTATTAACGATGATTTAGTCAAAGAGAAGTTCTCATTGAACAGATTACTTGCAAACTCAAGCAAGCACTTCATACCTAGTCACTCGCCTAATGTAAATGACAAAATACTACTTGAACAGTTCAGAAACGTATTAGCCTTTATTAATATACAAGAACTTAAATATAATGATGAGGTGAGTGATAAAATCACTGAACTATCAAGTTTTTTAACGGATGACTCAACACATACTTTAGCAATACTCAGTGAAATATTAACTGAAATACTACAGCTATATTCTCCAACAAATGACACAGCTGCTGGGTTTTATCAATATCAAGGTTTAGATATAAATTACCGAGGGTCACCGTATACTTGGATAATATCAGGAATATATAAAGAAACAGAAATCAATCTGGAATTAAGGATACCTCAATGGCGAATAAGTGCAGCCCGCGGAGACTTATTTGAAGCGAGCATCTTAGGCAATGTAACAAGTAAATATACATCCCTGACGCTTAATACTGATAACTTGTTACTTAGATTTGATGGTGTAACAGACGTTTTTAATGATGAGAAAGCTAAAACTGCAACATTGAATTTAATAACAAGTCTTTCAATATTGACAGAGAATGGCGAAATCACTGGTCGTATAAATATGACAGGTGAAAGGGTAAAAAATGAAAGTGAACTGTTAGCTTCTATTTTAAATCAGTTTTCATTTTCGGGGCTATTAAAGACTAAAAACCAAACAACGAATATTTCCATCATAGCAATAAAAAACTCACAATCTTTAGCCCAAAATGAAAATGACTTTATCTATGATATTTTATTAGATCTTCCTTCTTCTGGAAGTGCTGATTTTAGGTTATCAATATCAGGGTTATCGACAAATTTTGAACGATTAGATAATGTAAATTTAGCATTAAGAATGCAGGGTAAAGTCTTAGCGTTAACGTTAGCGCAAAATAATGATACGAGAAAACTGGTCATTAAAGGACTTGATGGCCGCTGGTTAACACTTTTACAACAGAAAAAAGATTACACAGGTCAATTATATTTTGGTAATAAAATTATCGGAGAGGTAATAACGATAAGAGGTCTGCCTGGTATTTTATTTCCTAATGGTGACTTTCATTCAATTTTTTAGTACCACACTAAAAAAGTACAAGCTAAATAATAGATGCTTGTACTTTTTTAGTTTTAATGGAATCAATTAAATATTAACTTAATTTATTTTTCCTGATAAAAAGCTGACATTGCTTTGTACAATGAATATAAATCAACTTTTGAACCTACGGCATAAGGTGAGTGAATTGATAATATTGGAACACCAAAGTCAATAACTTCCATATTGTCATTTGATAAATCACTACCAATAGTTCCTCCAGAAGCTTTACCTTTATAAGTAGAGGTTTGCCATTTGATTTTGTTATTATCTAAGTAATTACGGGTCCAGGCCATGTATTCAGAATTCGCATTAAAACCACCACCGTAAAGCTTTAAGTTAATACCATTACCTAAACGTGGCGCATTGCCTAACTCCCAAACACCTGCCCAGTTAGGGTTTACACCAGGGTTTACATCAGCTGAAATCACTTTTGTATTACGTAAAACCTTACGCAATTGATAGTCATTATACTCAGCACCCTTTTGGTTGTATAACAAGCTACTCATCATATCAACAAGGTACGATGAACTTGCGCCGGTATTATTAATATTACCCACTTCTTCGTTATCAACTAAAAAGGCAATTGAGGTAAATTCTGGAATTGTCTGTTCAAATATGGCATTAACAGCGGCAATAGAGCTCGCTTTATCATCTTGCCCATATGCGGCAATCATACTGCGATCAAAGCCAACATCGCGAGGTTTAGTTGCTGGCACTAGTGCTAATTCCGCCGAAACTAGGTCTTCAACAGAAATATCATATTCTGTTTTTAAGAAATCAACGATTAATTCCTTTACAGATTTATCTAAATCAGGCTTGGCTGCGATGATCACGTCTAACTCTTCTTTTTTGATCACGTCACGACTTTTACGACTTCTGTTTGGGTGATCAACGTGTGGTGCTAAATCAGGAACCATGAAAATAGGATCGTTTTCATCAAATCCAACTGAGATATTAATAACCGTGCCGTCTTTTTTATCTACGCGTCCAACAAGTGCTAAAGGAATATTAACCCATTGGTAGGTTTTAATGCCGCCATGAATATAAGTTTGTAACATCGCAAATTTTTGCTTTTCATAAAGCGGGCGACCTTTAAGTTCAAGTCTTGGTGAATCAATATGCGCGCCAACAATACGAGTGCCTTGCTCAAGATCCTTTTTACCCATTACAATTAATGAAATGGTACGGTCACGATTCACATCATAAAAACGGGCACCAGGTTTTAAGTTACTTTTTTCAGACAGACGCTTAAAACCTTGTTTTTCTGCACGCTTAATCGTTTCAGTAACAAAGGTTAATTCTGTTGGTGTTTTATAGATAAACTCCTTGTAATCCGTTGCATATTTTTCAACAGCAACTAACTCTTTTTCAGAAAGGTTTAACCAGCTCGATGATGATTTTTTATTTTCTTTGTCTTCTTTATCTGTTTCAGCATAGCTATTACCAGAAAGGGCAATAGTACTAATGATGGCGATACTTGTTAGCGTTCTTTTTATATTCATTATTATTTCTTTTAATTAATGGCTCCTGATCATAATAAAGAGAAAGAACACCGCCTGACAAGTTTTATTCGTTTGAACAGATAGAAAACAAGATGAACGTCGGCATTTTAATGACCTTTATAGCGTTAACGTTATCAAGGCTAAATAAAGTTGTAGAACATGGCTAATCATTCATTCAAAACAACAATAAATGTAACAAATTATTTACAACAAAAAACAAAGCCTTTATAAAGTAATGTCCCTTAAAATTTCTATAGCAATGATTTTATGAAAGAAAACACAAAAAATATATTAGTATCAAAATACAGATTGACAAAATCAATCTAAAAATCGTTTAACCACCCTATTTACGCGATGACTAAAAATAATTAATTAAGGTTATATGATATAACATCATTGATATTTTCATTTAAAAACGTTTCCATTAGGAAACCTTAAAAATAATAAAGTAGGATCTGGGTAAATGACATTAAAAAAATCTCAAATAGCTAAAGCATTGTCTGTGGCTATTATTGGCTCAAGCGTTGCGCTTATGGGCTGTGAAAAAGCTGATACGCCAAGTAACTCAACCGTAGTTGAAATGCCTCAAAAACAAACAAGCTTAATCCGTACTAAAAGTGAATCGCTTGAAGCCGTTTATGCAGAAATGCGCGCGAAGCAAGTTAGCAATGTTAGCTACAAATTAAGTGTAACTATTGATAATAAAAGTGAAAGTTTTACTGGCTCTACCGAGCTAATGTTTGACTTAGCTAAAGATAATAAAAATGATTTAACAATAGATTTTGATGAAGGTGACATTAAATCATTAAAAGTAAACGGTAAAGACGTTAAGTTTAGCTATGAAAAATGGTTTATTACGATTCCTGCTACCGAATTAACCGCAGGTAAACAAAGTATCACTATTGATTACGAACGTCCTTATTCAACAGATGGTTCTGGTTTTCACCGTTTCGTAGACCCTAAAAACGGCGAAGTTTACCTATACACTGATTTTGAACCGTATGATGCAAACCGCTTATTTCCTCATTTTGACCAACCCGATTTGAAAGCCAGTTATGAAATTGAAGTAACTGCACCTGCCCATTGGCAAATTATTAGCGCGACTCGCGAAACCAGCATCAGTGAGAATGGCGATACTAAGGTATGGTCTTTCCCTGCTTCAGCAAAATTCTCCTCTTATGTTTTCTCTCTTCATGCCGGTAATTACGCGGTTTGGGAAGATGATTTTGAAGGAATGAAGTTACGTTTATTTGCTCGCCAAAGCTTAGCCGAATACGTAAAGACTGACGAATGGTTTATTCCTACCAAACAAAGTTTTGCTTTCTTTAATGAATATTTTGAAGTTAAATATCCGTTTGGTAAATATGACCAAATTGTAGCACCTGATTTTAATGCAGGTGCGATGGAAAACGTTGCTGCGGTTACATTCAATGAAGGCTATATCGCTCGTGGTGAAAAGTCGACGAGTGCTCGTATGAGCTTAGCAAATGTTATTGCACACGAAATGGCGCACATGTGGTTTGGTGACTTAGTCACAATGCGCTGGTGGAATGGCTTATGGTTAAACGAAAGCTTTGCTACATACATGGCTAACTTGGCAATTGCTGAAGCCAGTGACTTTGAAAACAACTGGGATGTATTTTACTCTGGCACTAAGCAGTGGGCTTACCGCACAGATGACTCTGTAAACACGCATGCGATAGAACTACCTGTAGCTTCCACAGGTGATGCATTGTCAAACTTTGATGGTATTACCTACGGTAAAGGTGCTTCAGTTTTAAAACAATTACCTTATTATTTAGGTGAAGAAAACTTCCGCGTTGGTGTAAGTAACTACTTGAAAAAGTTCTCTTACCAAAATACTGATCTTGAAGATTTTATCGGTGAATTAGGCAAAGCAGCCGGTAAAGATATGACCCAATGGACTCAAGACTGGTTATTTAACGCAGGCTTAAACACCATTAAAGTTAGCTATCAGTGTAGTGATGGTAAAATTAGCGATTTTGCTATAAATCAAACCGCACCTGAAGGCTACCCAACGTTACGCGAACAACGTGTTCAAATCGGTTTATACAATGTAAATGCCGATGGTAATGCAATGAACTTAACATCAGCGACACCTATTATGTATAAAGGGGCAACCACTGAAATTAAAGAAGTGATTGGTCAAACATGTCCTGATTTAGTTTATCCAAACGAAGCAGATTGGGGTTACGTAAAAGTAGATCTTGATGAAAAGTCACTCGCTTCAGCGCAAAAACATATCAACGAGATTGATAATGCCACTATGCGTTTAATGTTATGGCAGAGTTTGTCTGACAGTGTCAATGATGCAAATCTAGCTGCTGACCAGCTTGTCAATTTTGCAATGGAAAACATTGAAGGTGAAACTGATTATAACGTATCGCGTAAAATCGCTAGCACATTAACGTCAGCCCTTGGTTACTTAACGGTAGCAACACGTTTAGAACAAAAAGATTATTCAGCACTTTATATGGACGTTGAAAACTTATACTTACGTTTATTAGAAAACGCTGAAGCAGGTTCAGACTTCCAAAAACTTTGGTATGGTCGTTATGTTAGTGTCGCTAAAACAACAAAACATTTAGCACATTTACAAAACATGTTAAACGGTGAGAAGAGCTTTGAAGGTGTAACAATCGATCAAGACAAGCGCTGGACATTAATCGCTAAAATGAATCGTTACCAACATGGTAATTACCAAGCATTATTAACGGCTGAAGCAACAAAAGATATTACTGACTCAGGTGTTAAAAGTGCCATTTATGCAGAGGTTATTCAACCAGAAGCTAAAGGTAAAGAGAAATGGTTTAACGTGGTTATTAACAACCCTGACAAACTAAAACTTTCAACGCTTCGTTACATTATGTGGGGTTTATTTCCAGGTGAGCAACAAGCTTTAGAAGCGCCTTACAAAGCTAAGATCCTCGCTCATATTCCTAAATTAAATGAAGGCAGTGACCTAGGTTTACTTGAGTCTTTTGCTGGTAGCATGCTGCCAACAGAATGTACGCCAGCAAGTGAAGCAGAATTAGCACAACTGATTAAAGACTATAGTGGTATGAAGCCACAGGTATTGAAAACAGTAAAAGCAAGCCATCAACAAATTGGCCGCTGTGTTAAAGCCCTTAAACTATTAAAATAATATTTTTAAGAGCAGTCGTCACGCCTTTATATCGATTTACATGGAAGTGCTAAGGCCGTGATGACATGGATGTCAAAAAACGGCCACGTATGACCGTGACATAATGTTCATCCTAAATATAAAAAGGCCTTATGTGAAAACATAAGGCCTTTTTTATCGAACACGTTATTATTAAGTTGTACTATGTACTTTTAATTTTGCTAATTTATCAATTTGATGCATTGAGTTCATATGCGCATAAATCACGGATAAGTAACCTTTCTTTCTCAACTCTAAAAACTGTTCATCACTTAATTTATCAAGTGTTGCTTGGTTAACCGTATAAATCCCATCAAGTAGAATTTTTCTATTAGGGATATTTAGCGATATCTTACCTTCTGTAAGTAATTCATTATCAACTAAATAATGAATAAACTCTTTGGTCATCAAATTTTGCTTAAAATAATCACTCATTGTTAATCTATAACTTTCTAGGTATTTAGACTCTTTACCTTGAGCATCAAAAAAGCGCTCGCCTGCGCCTGCATTTAAACGGGGGCAAGACTCATCAATAAAAAAGCCATACTGCTTTTCATTATTTTCTTCTTTGGTTAAGCTTAACTTAAAAGGATATAAACTCGCACTTTTAGGCGTAAAAATAGCTCGCCATTTATTATCATCAACAAAAAAGTTTTCACCTAAATCAATACCCGTCAAAATAACAGATTGAAACTGACCCGAATCACCATTTTTAATAAATACTATCGGGAATTCATTGGCAGCCTTAGCGAATTCGTGCATCACAACTTCTAAGTTATTCACATCGTTAACATGCTCAAAAGTCACTTTACTATCAATGCTAAATTCCCCATGTCGTTTAAAACTTATAGGGTGGTAATCATTATTCATCTAGTTCTCTTTATTATTTTAAATATTATCAGATAGTGTATTATTTATTGTATATGATGGGTAGCCCATAATTTTTATAAATGCGCGATATCATAAAATCAATAATCAGTGAAATAATAATATAAGTGATTACTTATTAGAGGGCAATGACTCCTTGCATATCATCACTTTAAAGTTTGGGAAGAGTATGAATTGTAATAAAAATAAACTTTATATTAATAATAATATAGAAGTTGAAGTTGAAGTTGAAGTTGAAGTTCGCAAAATAGGTAATGAAGAAACCAAAATCATTATTATTGATGGCTTTAGTCGCTCACCAAACGATTTAATTGACTATGTTATTACGCAAGGTAATTTAGCTTGTAATAAACGGGAAAATAACTTTTATCCTGGCGTAACATGCCCTTCAGAAGCGAGTTACACCGACACTCTTTATAAAGTACTAAAGCCTATCATTAAAGAAGTTTATAAATTACCCGTAGCATACCCAACAAGACTTGAATCAACATATGCGATGGTTACCTTTGATCCTTCTGAATTAAACCAAGATCAAAGAATCCCTCATTATGACTCCATAAGTACCGGTCAATTAGCTGTTTTACATTATCTATGCGAACCCCCCTTTGAAGGAACGGCTTTTTATAGACACAAAGAAACCGGTTATGAAACAATCACTCGGCATCGAAAAGAGCATTACTGGTCGTTTGCAGAGCCAAAACTTAAAAGCAGTCACTACGGTGATAAATACGCTAACAATGGCAATAATGAATATGAGAAAATTGCCAATGTTGACGTGAAGTTTAATCGACTGATTATCTACCCAAGCAAATTATTACACTCAAGTATGATTAATCCCGAGCATTTATCTTCAGACCCTTTAAAAGGTAGATTAACACTACGAACTTTCATCACTTATTAATGCTATTGAAGCTGAATGAATTCAATTATAGCGTTAAAGCGTAAGCTCTCGCTTTTTCAAGGTCTTCTGGGGTATCAACACCTTCAACCGCTAAACGTGTTTCAGCAACGGCAACATGAATTTTTTCGCCTTGCCATAGTACTCTCAGTTGTTCTAAAGATTCAATTTGTTCTAATTGGCTCGCTGGCCACTGAACGTAGTCTTTGATAAACCCAGCGCGATAGGCATAAATACCAATATGGCGTAAGTAAAAGTCACCAATAGTCGCGACACTTTCTTCATCAAGAAAACGAGTTCTGTCATAAGGGATCGTCGAACGGCTAAAATACATCGCATATCCGTGCTTATCCGTTAATACTTTAACGGCGTTTGGGTTGAACGCTTCCTCAACATCATGAATATGAACAGCGAGTGTTGCCATTCTAGCTTGTTGTTGATTTGTTCTTTGTTGATCCGCTAAGTTTCGAGCAACTTGAGCAATATTTTCTGCTGGAATAAAAGGCTCATCTCCTTGAACATTAACAATAACCTGATCATCATCAAAATTATAAATATTCATCACTTCAGCTAAACGTTCGGTGCCAGATTGATGATCAGCGCGAGTCTTACAAACTTCACCACCAAATGCTAATACCGTTTCTTCAACCTGTTCATTATCCGTAGCAACAATCACTTGGCTGGCACCACTTTGCAAAGCCTTCTCTACAACCCATTGGATCATAGGTTTACCATTAATGTCCGCTAATACTTTCCCCGGTAAACGAGACGACTCAAACCGAGCAGGAATCACAACAACAAAAGACATTTAATTCTCCTAATAGATTTAATTAGTCATTTTCACTAATACGGCGTGCTTCGCTTTCTAACAATACTGGAATGCCTTTTTCAATAGCGTAAGCTAAGCGGTCAAATTTACAGATTAATTCTTGCTGTGTTTTATTATAATCAAGTTTGCCTTTACATACCGGACAAGCCAATATTTCCATCAATTTCACATCAAATGCCATGGTCATTCTCTTATTTATAAGTTTATTTATGCTTTAATTTAGCTTTAGTCTAGCTTTAATACGGCTAAGTTTATTAGCTTTTACTTGGTCAAATAGCCCATCTAAAAATGGCGTTATTTGTTTTTTTTCAATTTGTGCATCAACCGGTAAATACCACCAGTTGTCTTGAGCAAAATCAGTACATTTTACGGCATCTTTTTCCGTCATCAACAGTGGTATGTCGTCAGAAAAGCTGGAAAATTGCATCTTATTATAGTGTTGATGGTCGACGAAACCTACCGATTTATCGATGCTAAAACCAACATCGACTAAGGTTTTAAAAAAACGTGCAGGGTCACCAATACCGGCTATTGCATTGATACATTTATTGTCTCTTTCAGTAAAAGTCTGCTGAAATTCCGTTAATAGTAGCCGTTGCTTAGTTTTAACATTTACCACCGTTTTAGCCATTAATGTCATTATTATCTGCGGTGTATTTTTGGGATAGATACTATTCTCTTCTGGGGGTGTTGCGCCATTAAAAATAAGTGCATCCACCGTTTTTAATCGCCATAAACCTTCACGTAAAGGCCCTGAAGGTAACAAGAAACCATTACCAAACTCTCGTTTACTATCAATAACAATAAGTTCGAAATCTCGCTTTAAACGATAATGTTGCAAGCCATCATCAGCAATAATAACTTCACATCCATGCTTTACTAATAACTGAGCATTCAAAACACGATCTCCGCCCACAACAACCGGAATTCCATGGCGTTGATAAATCAGTAATGGCTCGTCACCTGCTTCAGCAGCTGTACTACTTTCACTTAGCAGGTATGGGTAATGCGGAGCTTTTCCGCCATAACCTCTGCTGATCACACCGACTTTTATTCCTTGTGCCAAGCATTGTTCAATTAAGTATAAAACCACCGGCGTTTTACCATTGCCACCAATACCAATATTACCTACCACCACCACGGGTATATCAATAGCGAATGATTTAAAAAAATCCAATAGATAACATTTGCGTCGTACAGCAGATAACAACCAAAAGATAACCGTTAACGGCAACAGTATCGGAACGAGAAACCATTTGGCAGGATGTTGAAAAAACCATACTTTTTCAATTAAGCGCATAATGAAATCTCAATACTCACTTTATTCGCTAAATTGAAAGTTGTGTAATTTGGCATATGCACCGTCTTTTGCTAATAAAGTTTGATGATCACCCTGTTCAAGAATTTTACCTTGTTCCATTACAATGATTTTATCCGCATTTTCAATGGTAGATAAACGATGAGCAATAACAATACAGGTGCGATTTTTTTGCAATACTTGTAGCGCATCTTGAATATGACGTTCAGACTCGGTATCTAATGCACTGGTTGCTTCATCAAGAATTAAAAAGGGTGCATCACACAACAATGCTCGAGCTATGGCAACACGTTGACGTTGTCCGCCAGAAAGCAAAGCGCCATTATCGCCGATATTAGTATCAATTCCATCAACCATATTTTCTGCAAATTCAATAACATGGGCATTTTTAGCAGCGGCTAGAATTTCTTCTCTACTGGCACTCGGTTTTCCATAAGCAATATTATTAGCAATAGAGTCGTTGAATAACACCACTTGCTGAGAAACATAAGCAAACTGAGCGCGCAAATCTTTCAGTTTGTATGAGGTAATATCTTTCCCATCAATTAATACTTTACCCGCTGTTGCATCATAGAAGCGCAGCAAAATGGCACTTGCCGTTGATTTACCACTACCAGAACGTCCAACCAGTGCGACTGTTTCGCCAGCATTCGCGGTAAAGCTTAGTTGAGTTAGCGCTAATATTTCATCATTATTATAAGAGAAGTCAACCTGCTCAAACGCCAGTGTTCCCTTAGCTTTATCGAGTGTGTGTTGTCCGGTATCTTTTTCTTTTTCTTGGTCTAGTACCGCAAATATACTCACACATGCTGCCATACCGTTTTGAAAATCACTGTTTACAGTCGTCAATAATTTAAGCGGTCTCAATAGCATAGTCATAAGGGTAAGTACTGTGATAAAAACACCGGGAGTAAGGGTGTCTTTCATAAAATCTAAATTAGCGACATACAAAACAAAGGCTAAGGCAAAAGAGGCAATAATTTGAATTAGCGGAACACTAAATGATTTAGTTGCCACCATTTTCATACGTTGTTGGCGATTATTTTTATTAATTTTACCGAAACGATCTGATTCACGCTGTTGGCCATCAAAGGTTAACACCACTTTATGGGCATTAAAGGTTTGCTCTGCGGCAGAAGTAACCTCGCCCATCGCACTTTGAATTTTCTTACTGACTGTGCGAAAACGCTTAGAAACCACAGTAACAATAACAGCGATGATGGGCGTAATAAGAAGAAATATTGCAGAGAGCTGCCAGCTGTTGTAAAACATTACCGCCAAAAACCCAATCACCATAGCGCCTTGTTGAACTAGGGTCAGTAGCGCTTTACTCGTTGCGTTTAGTACTTGTTCGGTATCGAAAGTAAGTTTTGAAATCAAGGTTCCTGTCGACTCTTTATCATGAAAGGTCACCGGAAGCGCCATAATATGCTCAAATAAATTTTTTCTTAAATCTGCGACAACATTATTACCCACCCAAGCTAAGCAATAATTGCCAAAAAAGTGACAAATACCACGAATAATAAAACAAACAATAACAAATAATGGCGCCCACTTCATAAAGTCTGGGTTAGCTTTGGTTAAGCCATCATCAATCAGAGGCTGTAATTGCGACAAGAATAACGTGTCAATACCAGCATAACCAAGCATACCTAGAATAGCGATGACAAACCCTGCTTTATAAGGCTTAGCATAGCCCATTAAACGTTTAAAGTTTTGCCAAGTGGTGGCTGCTACTGTGTTTTTACTTTCTAACATTCAATCTCTCTATGGCTTAGCGATTAATGACAAGGTATTAAAATTGCTGCTATTTTAACGCTATTTTACGCGCTAACCAACTAATAATATAGTAAACCTTAATTAGCAAACCAATAAGGATTAATATCTTCACGATAGCTTTCAATTTTAAGGCTTTGCTCTGCAACTTTTATTTGGATCATGCCCTGTTCAGCCGTTGAATATTGATTAACCTTCAATTGCTGATAACGTTTAAGCACCGTTTTATTCGGCATCTTCCAACGGTTCATAAATCCGGCGCTAAATATAACAGCGTCGGGTGAAACGCCTTTAATAAAGCGAATGCTTGATGACGTTTTTGAACCATGGTGTGGGGCCACAATAACATCTGCCTTTAATTTTATACCAAGCTCGTTGTTGGTGACCAATAACCTTTCCACTTTACGAGAAATATCCCCCGTTAGTAGCACATTATATTTACCATCAGAAATGTTGATCACACAAGAGTTATCATTTTCTTTGTCTTGAATAACAACAGGCCACAACACAGAAAAAGTTAAACCTTGCCAAGTAAAATCATCCCCTTGCTTACAACTGTGTATTTCAGGGAAGTTATATTTACCAAGGTCTTCTAATGGTTGGTTATATTTTATTTCACTCACACTTATTTTGTTTATAGCAATTTGTTTATCGATGAAAGCTAAACCGCCGGCATGGTCATTATCGGCATGACTCAAGAGTAAATAATCGATAGTCGTGATACCTCGATACTGTAAATAAGGAAAAACAACACTTTCTGCCAAATTAAACCCACTCGGATAACTTGCCCCCGTATCATATAAAATAGCGTGCCCATTACGTTCGATAACAATCGATAGTCCCTGCCCTACATCTAGCACACTGACTTGCCAATCATAACTTTCTTGATAGTAAATAAAATAGACAAAGCTAAATAAAGAAATAAGTAAAATAGATGTACCTAATGTTTTTTTGGGTAACGCTAAGAAATAACTCACAAAGGTTAAACCACTCAGCGCTAAAATTATAACTAATGTTTGATGGCTAACCTCAATAAGTAGCGATGGTTGACTCGATAAATAACTCAGCCATTGCCAAATAAAGTCTAAAGATGAGAGTGAAAGTTCAAGAAAAAACAATGCCAGCGTTTCACTAAAAGGCATAGCAACGACAGACATTAAGCATAAAGGGATCGCGGTAAAGCTCATCCAAGGTACTGCAACAATATTGGCAAGTAGTGCTGAAAGCGGTAATTGATGATTAAGTAAAGCAGCGACAGGTAACATAAATAAGGTTAACCCAAGCTGCACAATAAATAATGAAGATAGCCAAGCTTTTGTTTTAGCTAACTTACTGTGGCCCGATGATGATATCAATTTTCGACATCGCCAAATGATCAACAGTATCAAGGTTACGGCATAAACACTTAACCAAAAACTAACGCTAAATAAACTAAACGGTGACAACAAAATAATACAAACGATACTCAGTAATAACCAACGTGTTATTGTTAGTTTAACCGCCAATAACTTAGCACCGATAAAGATTTGCATCATGACTAATGCACGAAGTGTTGGCAAAGAAAAACCAGCAAGGTAAGCATAAAATAATGCAATTATGCTGCTAAAGGCAAAAACGACGAGATGACTATTTTTTTGTACCAGCCAAAAAGTAGCTTTTTGAGTTAACAGTAAATGAAAGGGAAGGTACCGAAAGCACATCACCATTAAGGCATAAGCCCCACTGGCAATTAAGCCTAAGTGTAATCCAGAAATAGCCATTAAATGCTGTGTTCCCGTTGCTTGGAGAACTTGCCATTGCTCAGGAGTTATTTTTCCACGCTCGCCAAAAGTCAGTGCAAAAACAAAATGATCCATCTCACTTTTTAATGCCAGCGAATTTATTAATTCATTAAGTTGTAAGTAAAGTTGTTGCCGGTAACTCGGCTGTGTTTGAATTAATTTATTTTTTAATGTGTTTTTCACATATCCCGTAGCATGCAGTTCCTTTTGTCTCAGCCATGTTTGATAACTAAAACCACCAACGTTTGCAAAACCATGGGCAGGTTTAATACGCACGTTAAGCTGCCATTGCTGACCTTGTTTAATCGCTTTTGTTTTCGTTAAACTACTGAGTTCAAGTGACTTATGATCCCAGCGAAGACGAATTTTTATATTTTTTTTAAGTTTTTGTTGATTAACTTCTTCAACAATAAAATTAAAGCGCGAGACATTTTTTATGATTTCTTCATTTTTTGTTTTCTGACTTAACGTTTTTGGTATGTTGGCAATAACACCTTTTACTGTAATTGTTTTACCAAAAAAAGCGGAGGGATCAATATCATTAACCTGCCATATATTTTGATAGGCGAAACCGGCACTAAGTACCCATGCACACCCCAAAAAAAGACCACTATAAATACGTAACCTTTTGATGAGACAAAAAATGACAGCAAAACAAAAACAAATATAAATTTGAGAAATATCTGGTACTATCGGTAAGAATAGTGACAAAATAGCACCTATAAAAAATGTTAATAGCCACCGTTCCATAGTGATTAGTTTCCGTATCTGTCTAATAGATAAATAAAGCCGAGATGATATAAGAAAAGTATATGCCTAAAAAAATCTTCAAGCGTTATATGCCGGATCACAACACCATAAAAAATAATAAACACTTACAAATTTTCGGTGTCTTATTGCATAACCCCAACTTATGGCATTTAAATCGCAATTCAGTCGCAAAAGCCTTTGCCGTAGGTTTGTTCTTTGCTTTTATCCCGGTACCTTTTCAAATGGTTTTAGCTGCGGGTTTCGCTATTATAGTACATTCAAATTTACCTCTTTCTGTTGCACTCGTTTGGATCACTAATCCATTAACGATTCCAGCCATTTTTTATGGTTGTTACATGGTAGGGATTTGGCTGTTAGACCGCCCAGAAAAGGAATTTGTATTTGAAGCTAACTGGCAATGGCTACTAGACAGTTTGTCGACTATAGGGCCAGCATTTTTACTCGGTTGTGGCGTACTAGCGGTGTTTTTTTCAATTTTAGGTTACTTTTCTATCCATGGCTTATGGCGATATTCAGTAATAAAACAATGGAATAAACGCAAAAAAAGATCATTAAAATAATAATAAAACGAAAATAATACGTTCATCCTGAACATGAAAAAGCATAGCTAAAAAGTGTAAAATCCTGACTACATTTGTCCTAACACCTGTGCTGGCTCAACCTTAGTCGCTTGCCAAGCAGGGTAAATAGTCGCCAGCAAACTCATCAGTAAAGCAGTAACTACAGTGGTAATTACATCAGCTTGTCTTAAGTGGGTAGGTAAAAAATCAATAAAATAGATATCACCTGATAATACTTTTACGTTAAAAAGTGTTTCAATTGCAACCACAATCTCAGTTAAATTTAGCGATATAACAATACCTAGCATCGCGCCAACTAAACAGCCAACAACCCCATTTACGAGGCCTTGAAACATAAAGGTCGCCATTATAACTGGGGTCTCTGCGCCCATAGTTTTTAGAATAGCAATATCACCTTTTTTCTCATTCACTGCCATGATAAGTGTCGATACAATATTAAAGCTTGCGACTGCTATCACTAAGACCAAGACAATAAACATGACCAAACGCACCAGTTGTATATCATTGAAAATATGTCCTTGTGTTCTTGTCCAGTCGTGAATAGCGACATAATTATCAAAACGATAGGCAACATCACGAACCACCTCTGGCGCTTGGAAAACATTAGCGACTTTTATTCGTATTCCCTGAACTTGCCCCTTTTCTAGATTGACCATTTTTTCAGCATGAGCTAGTGAAAGATAAACTGAGTTGTCTACAATCGTACCGCCAAATTTAAAAATACCAACCACCTTTACTTGGTGTTTTACCGGTATAGGAAATTTAGCACTTGCTTGATTGTTATTCTTTTGGGCAATAACATTAGACAATAAAAGTTGCAGAGAATCGCCTAATTCAAGCTGTAATTTTTTTGCAACACCTGAGCCAACAACAACCCCCACTACTGGGTTCTCAGTGTTTTCACTCTCGGCAATCGCTTGCCAACTTCCTGCAACCATATAATCAGCAATAGTAGAGACTTGCTGCTCTAACTTAACGTCAACACCGCGTACTTCAACAGCTTTGAGTTCACTGCCATGTTGCATCATCCCTGTTAATTTAATAACTGGCGCTGCTGATACCACTTGCGGATGTTGTTGAACTTTAGCGACATGTTTTTGCCAATTATCAATCGGCGTATTAATGGCAATTAGCTCACCGTGAGGAATAACAGACAGTAGATGTTGCGCTAATGCACGTTCAAATCCATTCATTGCTGACAACACAATAATCAGCACCATGACACCAAGCGCTATACCAATAGTAGAAGACGCTGATATAAAAGAAGAAAAACCGTTACCGTTTCGGCTACGAACATAACGTAAACCTAAGAATATACTTAATGATTTTGTCATCGAAAAGCCTTAACGTTCAAGGGGCGCTAAACGCCCGTGCGCTAAACGCAATTGACGATCCATTCTAGCGGCAAGTATTAAGTCATGGGTCACAATAACAAAACTGGTATTCACCGTTTTATTTAGATCTCGCAATAACTGATAAATCTGCTCAGCCGTATCAAAATCTAAGTTACCTGTGGGCTCATCAGCTAATATTAATGAGGGTTTAGTTACTAAAGCACGAGCAATGGCAACACGTTGGCGTTCCCCCCCCGAAAGCGCTGAGGGTCGATGCTCAAAACGATGACTCAAGCCTACCTGTTTTAACATTTCTCGAGCTGACGCTAAGGCCTCTTTAGGAGAGTCTCCGCGAATAAGTAATGGCATAGCTACGTTTTCTTCTGCAGAAAACTCCATCATTAAATGATGAAACTGATAAATAAAACCTATATGTTTATTACGAAATTTAGCCCGTTTTTTTTCAGATAATGTGTGAATATCAACACCACTGATGATCACTTGCCCAGAAGACGGAGAGTCTAATGCTCCCGCGATATGCAAAAAAGTACTTTTGCCACAACCAGAACTCCCCACTATAGCGACAAGCTCGCCGGCTTCCACTGACAAATCAAGTCCATCTAATACTTTAGTTTCAATGCTACCTTGAAAGTATGATTTAGATAATTGCTGACAAAGTAAACCTTTACTCATTTCGTAAAACCTCGGCGGGCTGTGTTAAAGACGCTTGATAAGCGGGATATAAAGTAGCAACAAAACTCATCGCTATTGCTGATAAAATAATACTAAGTACATTATTAATTGATAACTCGACAGGTAAAGACTGCCCTGCCCCAAGTAAACTCAACCCTAGTAGGTTAAAAATACTGTTTAAATTTAAGGTCAGTATTGAACCGACCACAGTGCCAATAGTGACACCCCAAAAACCATTAATTAAACCTTGGGTAATGAATATTTTAACCACCCCCATTCGGTCAAGTCCGAGTGTTTGTAAAATACTAATTTCCCCTCTTTTTTCAATAACAACCATGACTAGGGCAGAAACAATGTTAAACGCAGCAACCGCAATAATTAAACTCAACATTAGCCACATCATATTTTTTTCCATGCGAACAGCAGAGAACAATGCACCTTGGCTATCACTCCAGGTGGTAAAAGCATATTGCGGATATTGAGTTTTTAAAGTACTTACGACTTGCTCAGCGGCAAAAGCATCATCAAGATATAAACGAAGTTTTTCAACGCCATCACCTTTTTGTCGATGCAGTTTTGCGCCATCTTTACTGTGAATATAGACAAGGGTTTCATCAACTTGCGAGCCCACACTAAAAATACCAGCAACAGTAAATGTCCGCTGTACTGGAATTCTTCCCATGGGGGTAAAGACTGTTTTATTAGGGAGTGTTAATCGAACAAAACCACCAAGGTCTACATCAAGTTGCCTTGCTAATGCTCGCCCAATAACCACTGAGAACGGCTGTTCTGACAAATGGTTTAAACTTCCTGATAGCATAGAGGTGTTAACAATATTATGTTGTTCAAATTCAGGCATTACCCCTTGAATGAGAACGCCACGTAACGCGCCAGAATTAGCTTGTATTAGAGCTTCACTTTCCAGAAAAGGCGTAACGTGTGTAACGTTAGGGTGCAGTAATAGCTGCTCCCGAAGTGTTTGCCATTGTGGTAAGGAAACTTGTTTGTTCTGCTCTGATTCGTCTGCCACCACAATATGAGGGACCAACCCGAGTATCCTACGTTTTTGTTCCCCTTCTAGGCCGTCCATTACGGAAACAACCGTAATCAAGGAGGCGACCCCAAGTACAATGCCTACAATTGAAAAAAAAGTGATAAAGGAAACAAATCCTGAACTTTTACGACTTCGACTATAGCGAAGCCCAATGAAAAAACTGACGGGCTGAAACATTAAATAAACTTCATCTTTTGTGTTATACCAATTGCACTTGTTACGTGCTCATTTTCAAAGGGCCTAATACCCTATGGTTTTTCGGTTTTTTGGTTTTTTGGTTTTTCCGTTTTTCCGTTTTTCCGTTTTTACCGTAATAGTCGGCTATAACTCAATCTAACTGCTTGTCGTTGATAGTTCAGGCTCAATAGTTCTGTTACTTTAATTTAAATGGCATTTATGAAGGAAATACTCACTTAGATAAGGGGTTAAGCATATCACAGCCGATGTTTTATTTGGCAGGAAAAATCCTGTAAGTAAACGTACAAAAAAACTCAAGTTGTAATAATTATATAATTTTCAGTGAATTACAATAAGTTCAGCATTATCTATCCATGTAATGTACAAAATAAAATACGGGGTTGCTCAAGCATTATGTAAAAATTCATGTCTGAATCTAGTAAAAAACGCTGTAACCCTTTAATATCAATGCGTTCAATGTTTTATAACAAATATTTTTAACTTAAAGATGAGACTTCAATGAAAACAATAATAACAAGTGCGTTATGTTCTTCGTTATTGTTGCTTGCCGCTTGCAACAACAATACAGAAAGCACTGATACAACGAAACAAGAAATGCCAGCCATGCAAAAAACAGCATTGGCTTCAGGTATCGACAAAGCGAACATGGATTTATCTGTTCGTCCACAAGACAACTTCTACCGTTATGTTAACGGCGCATGGTTGAACAGTAATGAAATTCCTGGCGACAAAACATCTATTGGTGCTTTTTATGACTTACGTGATGAAGCCGATGACAATGTAAAAGTAATCATCGAAGAATTAGCCGCGACAGAAGATTTAAAAATGGGTAGCGATGAACAAAAAGTTGCTGACTTATTCCGTTCGTACATGAACACCGATGCACGTAACGCTGCTGGTATCACTCCTGTACAACCTTTATTTGACAGCATCAATAGCTTAAAAGATAAAGATGAATTAGCTACTTTTTTTGGTAAGAACCAGAAAAATGGTATCGGTAGTCCATTAGCATTTTACATCAGTGTTGACGCTAAAGACTCAACTCGCTATGCGACACATATTTGGCAAACGGGTTTAGGCTTACCAGACAGAGATTACTACTTTGATGAAACAGAACGCTTTGCTGAATTACGTAAAGGTTATGTTACTCATATAGAAAACATGTTTAATCTAGCGGGTTTGAAAAATGGTAAAGCCGCCGCACAAACTATCATGGCATTAGAAACAAAATTAGCGGGTTTTCATTGGACGAAAGTTGAGACTCGTGACAGCGACAAACGTTACAATAAATTTAATGTTGCTGACTTAAATACAGTGACTGATGCATTCAATTGGAATGCTTACCTTGCAGCTCAAGGTGTAGCGGCGCAAAAAGATATTATTATTAACCAACCATCGTTTATAAAAGGCTTTGGCGAAACATTTGCAGCAACATCGTTAGCCGATTGGCAAACCTACCTTACTTTTCATACACTAAGTAATTTTTCAGGTTCTTTAACAACGGCTTTAAGTGATGAAAACTTTGACTTTTATTCAAAACAATTAAGTGGTCAAAAAGTACAACGCCCAATGTGGAAGCGCGGCGTTGCAGTGGTAAACAGCAATTTAGGTGAAGTTATTGGTAAGGTTTATGTAGGCCGTCACTTTAAACCAGAAGCTAAAACGCGTATGACACAGCTCGTTGAAAACTTACGCGGAGCATATGGCGCAAGTATTGATGAATTAGAGTGGATGTCTGACTCAACTAAAAAAGCAGCCCATGTAAAACTAGCAAGCTTTGACCCCAAAATTGGTTACCCAAATAAGTGGGAAGATTATTCTGCTCTTATTATTAAAGGTGATGATTTAGTTGGCAATAAAATGCGTTCGGGTAATGTTTCTCATCAAAAGGAAGTGGCTAAATTAGGTGGACCCATTGATAAACAAGAATGGGGCATGACACCTCAAACTGTTAATGCTTATTACAACCCAACTAAAAATGAAATTGTATTTCCTGCCGCAATTTTACAACCTCCGTTCTTTAACTTAAGCGCTGATGATGCGGTTAACTATGGTGGCATTGGCGCTGTTATTGGTCATGAGATGGGCCATGGATTTGACGATCAAGGGAGTAAATACGATGGTGACGGTAACTTGCGTAATTGGTGGACTGAAGCAGATTTAGCGGCCTTTAAAGTTCGTACAGATGACTTAGTTGCACAATACAATGGCTATTCAGTATTTAAAGACTTAAACGTTAATGGCTCTTTAACCTTAGGCGAGAACATCGGTGATTTATCTGGTGTAACCATCGCTTACAAAGCTTATATTGCCTCATTAAATGGTAAAGAAGCACCGGTAATTGACGGACTAACAGGCGATCAACGTTTCTTCATGGGTTATGCTCAAGTATGGCGTGGGAAAAAAGTCGAAAAATCATTACGTAATCAAGTAGCGACTGACCCTCATTCGCCTGGCGAATTCCGCGCATTAGGTTCTTTATCTAACATGCCTGAATTCTACAAAGCGTTTAACGTTAAAGAAGGTGACGCTATGTATATTGCCCCTGAAAAACGTGTAAAAATTTGGTAAGCAAAACGTTTAGCTAAATAACAGTAAACGAAGACTAAAATGCCAACAAATATTGTTGGCATTTTTTATGACTTAAAACTGACTAAAAATAGAATATATCCACACAAAATTAACCGCATAAAATGCGTAAATCAACAGTCTTTAACACCTCTACATATTGTAAATAAATACAAATATCGTAAACTAGCCACACGTAAAGTATTTAGGGAATAAGGTGTAAAACCTTAACTGTACCCGCAACTGTAAATTGTCTACTGTTTTATAAGCATTCAATGAGTCAGCATACCTAATGACTTTAATAGCAGAACTTTTAAGATCAATGAAATCGTGCGGGAACACGCGGTAACTTGCTACCTATTAAGGACTATCCTTAACGCTAGCCTTGCCTTTTTTCCTCTTTAAAATCACTATAATCACAACAGGAATACTCATGGTTGACGAAACACAAAAAAGCGAAAAACATCAAGCGCGCATGCAAAAAGTGAAAGACAAAGTTGATGCTAGAGTTGACGCGGCAACAGATGAACGCGGTATATTAATTGTTATCACGGGCAATGGTAAAGGTAAATCAACATCAGGGTTTGGCACACTAACTCGTGCCGTTGGTCATGGCTTGAATGCTGCCGCAATTCAATTTATAAAAGGCACTTGGGCTTGTGGAGAAAGAAATGTTCTTGAGAAACTTGGCGTGCCTTTTCATGTTATGGCAACCGGTTTCACTTGGAATACACAAGATAAAACCGCTGACATTACTGCAGCGAAAATTGTGTGGGAAGAAGCTAAGAAACTATTAGCTGATGAAAGTGTTGATGTTGTGTTACTTGACGAACTAACTTACATGCTGTCGTTTAAATACCTTGATCTTGATGAAGTGCTTGATGCCATAGCGAATCGTCCCCCGATGCAACATGTGATAGCCACCGGCCGTGGTGCACATCGTTCGTTACTCGAACTCGCAGATACAGTCAGTGAAGTTCAATCAATAAAACATGCTTTTGATAACAATATAAAAGCACAAAAAGGTATTGATTGGTAATCGATAATCATTGCCTATAAAGCGTAATATTCCTGCAAAAATGACATACTACAAGCAAGAATGCTTTGTAAAAAAGATATTGAAGAACGGACTCAACATAAAAAAGCCCATGTAATATGGGCTTTTTTAAATGTTCAATGCTAGCTGTTAGCTGTTAGCGCTCACTAAACACAAATTCTATTTAAGCTCGTCGCAACATCTATAGATACTTTTTGCTGTTGCTCGGCATGTTGCGCAACAGAACTTAAGCCATTCGTTATATCTCGGCTCAACGAAGCAACCTCAGCCATATTTGTATTAATCGATGCTGTAGATTGCTGCTGCTGTTCAGTGCCACTCGCAATTTGAGACGTTAGCGCATTCACTTCATTAAACACACGTCCTATTTGTTCTAGCGCTTCAACAACTTCTGCAGAATGCGTTAAGCTGTCTTGTGTCAAAGTTTGACCGCGCGAGATTGCCGTCACTGCATTCGTTGATTTTTCTTGTAAACCTTCCACCATTGAATGGATTTCAACCGTTGCTTCTTGTGTTCTATGAGCGAGCGCTCTTACTTCGTCTGCAACAACCGCAAAGCCTCGACCTTGTTCACCTGCTCTTGCCGCTTCAATCGCGGCATTTAAAGCCAGTAAGTTTGTTTGATCTGCGATACCGCGAATAACGTCAAGTACAGAACCAATGTTAGAACATTCAGTTTGTAGTAAGGCTAAATCGGTAGCCATCTCAGTAACTTCTTCAGAAAAAGCCTCAATCGTTTGTTGGCTCGTATTTGAGGAAGTCGTACCTTGAGATAAAATAGCAATGACTTGATTTGTTGTTTCACTTACCTGTGAAGCGCTGTCTGAAAGTATACTAGAGGTTGAAGCGACCTCATCAATAGAGTGTGCCATTAACGCTATTTGACGAGCAGAATCGTCAACAGCTTTAACGGAGTCAGTCATTTGTGTGGCCAGTAAAAAGGAGCCTTCTTTTAATGATTCAGATTCCGTACGTAATTCCGCAAGCACATCTGACAAGTTGCCAATAAATGAACTGAGTTCATTCGTCACAGTGGCGAGTTCATCATTACCTCCATCAATTAACGGCCCAGGAGGTGCCTGCTTGGTGCTAACGACGAGTGTAATATAGTGTTGTAGTTTTGTTAATCGAGATGACAGCTGCTTTTCAATAAATATATACCCTGATATTAATTGGGCAATCACTAAAACAGAGAGTATACCGACAACTGCTGACTTACTTAGCTCATCAGTAAATAGCAGTACAAAAAGTAAGGCTAATAATCCAACAACCGCCGTTGGTATAAGTAATTTCACGCTTAAGCGAGTAAACATAGAGTATCCATCTTGTTAGTTTAAAAAACAGCCTAAATTTAAGCTACTTGGCTTTATTACGTTATAAATTACCTATTATTTGCTGTTTTGGCTAACAATATTTGTTAATTTTAATTATTGGACAAAAAAACCATTTTATTTTAGCTATCCTTAAACGAATTAATGGTTCATCGCTCAGATAAAATATAAATAGGAAATCAATATATGTCTATCATCGCAATTTTTATGGGATATATACTTCTAAAACTTTATACATCAAAACCACATCATCAAAAGCCTGACCATTGAACTTTTATTGACTCCATCTAAATTACCGCCTTTTTAGTTTACGGGCGTGTTCAATTTTATTGAGTCAGAAGAACAAAACCAGCTCCTCGACTATTTTATTCTTTACCTTAAGCACTTTTTTCTGTTTTTACTCGCCTATGTCGAACAGCTACCGTTGCCATTAGCATGCTTACATTGAATTTCAATTGTGACGATTACACCTAAGTTATTAACGAAAGAGATATACGTCATAAATAATTGATCTGACATTTTTCTTTCACTTCACTCGGTATTCTCATAAAATCAATCTATCGATTATTTATCAAGGTATTCCGTGACTTCTATTCAACATTTGTTCGATAATAATCAGCAATGGGCTGACAACATAAAAAAAGAAGACCCACATTTTTTTAAACGTTTGTCAGAACAACAAAAGCCAGAATATTTATGGATAGGATGTTCTGATTCAAGAGTACCAGCTAATGAATTACTCGGTATGTCTCCAGGTGAAGTTTTTGTTCATCGTAATATTGCTAACCAAGTTATTCATACCGATTTAAATTGCCTTTCTGTTATTCAATTTGCTGTCGAAAACCTTAAAGTTAAGCATATAATAGTGTGTGGTCACTATGGCTGTGGTGGCATCATAGCTTCGATTGATAATAAGCGCCATGGATTAATAGATAATTGGCTAGGGCATATTAAAGATGTTTATCGTTTTCACAAAGACCGTCTCGATGCCGTTGAAGATCACCAAACAAAGGTCAATTTACTCTGCGATCTTAATGTGGTTGAACAAGTAGCAAACGTTTGCCATACCACGACATTAGTCAATGCTTGGAAAAAAAACCAAGACGTAACTGTTCATGGCTTTGTGTATAATTTACACGACGGTATTTTGAAAAATTTAAATGTCTCTTGCGATGGTAAATAATTAATGACCTTAACGATACCCGAACCACCGATAAAAAAACAACCTTTCTCTTGTGGCGAGGTTGCCTTAGTTGGCGCAGGTCCGGGTGATCCTGAATTACTGACCTTACAAGCTTTTCGCTTTATCAAGCAAGCTGAAGTTGTTATTTATGACCGCTTAGTGAGCGCAGAAATTTTAGCGTTATTACCTGAAAATTGTGAGCGTATTTATGTGGGCAAAAAACAAGCTGAGCATCGAGTACCTCAAGATGATATTAATCAGTTATTAGTTGATCATGCAAAACAAAATAAAAAAGTTTTACGTTTAAAAGGTGGTGATCCATTTGTTTTTGGTCGAGGTGGTGAAGAGGCACAATTTGCATTAAAACACGATATTGCCTGTCATATCGTGCCTGGAATGACAGCCGCTTCTGCATGTACAAGTTATGTTGGCATTCCTTTAACTCATCGACAAGTTGCTCAAAGTTGTACTTTCATTACCGGCAATGTACAAAACAACGGGGAATTATCACTACCTTGGCACACTCTCACCGATAATAAACAAACCGTCGTTTTTTACATGGGCATTAAAAGTTTACCGATAATTAGTGAGCAACTCATTAAAGCCGGTCGTATAGGTTCTACGCCAGCAGCCCTTATTTACAAAGGCACAAATCCTGAGCAACATGTTTACCGAGGCACTTTAGCAGGGTTAAATCATTTGGTTGAGTTGCATAACATAAAACCACCAACGCTGGTGATTATTGGCGATGTTGTTAACACTTTTGATGAAAAACACTTAATAAATTTAGGTTATTTATCACCAAAATAATAAATGGGCAGTAAACTTCACGCTCAGTGCTTCACCACTATTGATGATATTTTACCTTGGGCTTAACATTCCCCTGATAAAAATCGTAATCACTTTAAATGACAGGAATAAATACTATGCAGGGAACCGCCAATTTCTCAAACTCCGTATTACCAAGTGAAGATTTACCACACTTAACTAAGCTGAGCTTTGAACATTTATCCCCCCTTTATGCGAAAAGTAATCGTTATATCAGTTTATTTTCTACACTTTTTATTATTTCAGTATTATTTATAGCTCTACTACAACGTTTTATTCCGCTATCGACGACAGCAAACAGCGTTGTTAGTTTTTTTATTGGGGCAACAGCCCTAGTGGGCATTATCAGTATTTTCTACACTATTGTTGCTGACAAAAGAAAGTTTTATGCACTTCGTGAACAAGATCTTAGCTATAAAAGCGGTGTTGTTTTTCGTAAAACGGTTAGCCAACCAATGTTACGTATTCAACATGTAGAATTAAAACGTGGCCCTATTGACCGTAAAATAGGTTTAGCTACACTACAGGTTTTCAGTGCAGGTGGCGCAATGCACACATTTGAAATTCCGGGGTTACCACTAGAGAAAGCGGAGAGCATTCGCCAATTTATTCTTGACCACAAAGATGTTAATCATCATGGATAAATCAACAGAAACCCTAAATAACAACTCAGATGCGACAACGCAACCGAATGAAACGATAAAAAACACTAAAGATTGGCAACGTATATCACCTATCGCTATTATTTATTTTTTAGCTAAATTTGTTACTGGATTTTTAAGTAATATCCTTGTGTTCTTACCCGCATTATATATTGGCTATGATAATTTTATCGCGCATCCCCATCTATGGCTGCCTATAGGTTTAGGCGTGCTCGTGGTTATCATTACCTCTACCTTTTTAAGTTTTTATTTCTTTCAATACCGGTTATATCAAGATCATATTGAAATACGTTCGGGGGTAATTTCAAAGAAATACGTTAACTTGCCTTTTGCTAAAATTCAAAACGTAAAACTTGAGCAACCTATATATTATCGACCTTTTGGCTTTACTTGCTTACAACTTGATACAGCAGGCTCTGCGAAACAAGAAGCAAAGGTCGTCGCCTTAAAAATAGATTTTGCAGAACAACTTAAAAAAGAAATTTTAGCTCAACACCAAGTTGCCTATTCGACCATCACGGATGAAAGTACTAATACAGTAAAAGATTCAACTTCAAATAATAAAAAAAATGAAGTGATTTTAAATACTCGTGGTATCACTGATCTTGTTATTCATGGCATAACCAACAACCGAATTTGGATTTTTATGGGCGGTTTAGCACCATTTCTTGATGACTTTGGACGATATATTGTTGAGTTTTTTAACGGTTTAGGAATTGACCTCGAAAAATTCCTTACCTTTTCAGATAAGCCGATGTGGCAAATTGGTTTATACGCACTGACCTTAACTTTTCTTATTTTATTACCTTTTACGCTTTTCTCTATTGCAGGTTCTATTATTACCTTTTACAACTTCACCTTAAGTAAAGTGGATGACCGTTATATTCGTCGCAGTGGACTATTAACCAAATATGAAGTGATCATGCGTTTATCACGTTTACAAATGGTGGTTCGCCAACAAGATTGGCTTGATGTGATACTAAAACGTATTAACCTTAAATTTGAGCAAAGCAATAGTGCATTAAATCAATATCAAGCGAGTGCGCAAAATAGTCATATTATTGTGCCGTCAATCAACCCAAATGAATGTTTGACCTTAATAAACGATGTTTACCCCAATAATAAGATGATGAGTATCGATTACCACCGTATTAGCAAACGCTTTTTACTGCGCAATATTGGTTATATTCTTTCACCCATGTTTATTCTACTTTCGGTTCTTTTTATCACCCTTGATAAAGCTAATTTTTTAATGGTGTTAACGCCCGGTTATTTATTTATGAGTGTATTAGTTTTTATGCGCTGGCTGCGATGGGGCTATGCTAATGATGATGATTTAATTTATATTCGTAAAGGCTATTTTGGCGTCGACTATACTTGTTTTCCTATTTTTAAAACTCAACAAGTTCAATTTAAACAAAGTTGGTTCCAAGAGCGTCACCAGCTCAGTTCAATAAGAATCGTACTCGCTGCAGGCGCTCAGGACATTCCTTTTATCAAGCAAAAGCTTGCTTATCAATTACTCGACGATGTGCTTTACCAAGTAGAAAGCAGCCAAAAGTCTTGGATGTAGGCCTTAATGAATAATACTAAAATATTTATTATCGGCTTACCTCGCTCTGGCACCACCAGTATTTGTGCAGCAATGCTTGAGCTAGGCTATACCGTTGCACACACCGCTTATACACAAAAAACGTTTGATGAAGCACAAGTCATTGCCGACACCCCCATCTTTGCTGATTTTAAACGTTTAGATAAATTTTATCCTAACAGTAAATTTATTTACTTAGCGCGAAAATCTGACCAGTGGTTACCCTCAATTAAACAGTTGCTACAACGTATGTATATTAATGTGACGCGTGCTGACGGTGGCTTTAATACTATTATTAAACGTTGCTACGTAAGTACATTTTCACCTTTTACATTAGAAAATATCAACAATGACATGTTTTTAGCCCGTTGTTACTTGCAACATAACCATGAAGTGCTGCAATATTTCTCTGAGCGCACGCAAGATTTACTCACAATAGATGTTAGCCAGCCAGCGAGTTACCAACAATTGCTCAGTTTTTTATCAATAGCACAAGGGAGTAATCTAGGAAATTTTGAAAAGCTCAATAGTGGTGGAAAAGTTACCGCATGGAAGGATTTAAAACATGAGAGAAAAATAGAGTCGACTAAAAATGGCCGCATGAGTTTATTAGACTATTTAGAGTTTTCAGCAGAATAACAAAAGCACATTGAGTTTTATAAACATAAAATCAACATGCGCTTTTTATGAATTTTACAAGGCTTCAATTTCAGCAAGAGCTTGGCTAAATTCAGCTAAGTCTAATTCAACGTACTCATTATCCTCAGCTTGATTTGATTCTTCTAGCCAATTAATACCCACAATAACGCCATCTTCACCAAGGTCTTCAAGCCAAAACTCTAACCAGTCGCTTAACGTTATTTTAGTCGGTACATATTCTTGCCATTCATCAATACAATGTATTTGAGCAAGTGCTTGGCTTGACCATAGTGGCATAACGTCAGTGTTTTCAAAGTTAATTGAGTCAAGTACCACCCAATCTTCTCCTGATTTTTCTTGCAGTGCCCAAAACGATTGTGCGGTTTTAACGTCGGCTAAAAAGGTGCTTAAAATTGTTGAATTCATAATTATTTATATCAATTAAGTGATGAGCAGACATTAATTATCTCACACCGTACTCGCTTCTAACATAACAATTTATAGTAAAAGTACTTTAGGATTATCTGCTAGGCAAAAAAAAGCCGCGTAAGTTACGCGGCGTAAAAACATTTGCAAGGGAGTAACAAACGTTTGGTTTAAGAGCTTAACCCTTAAGAACTAGAGTAATTATACTAATAATTAGTATCATGTAAAGCATTCATGTAATTAAAATACAAAAAAAACATTATTTAATCAAATAAACTCATACAAACTCATATAAACTCCATGATAATTGAATTAGTGTTATAAAATTCCACCTTGTCGTAATAATGTTACTCATACGAGATATTAATTACCCGTTATTCTTTAAGTATTCCCTTCGCCAAAGCTAAAAGTAACGTGTTAATTTTAATGATGAGTCATTGATATAATAACGGTTTAAATACGTTGACCTTAACGTTTAACAAATCAACGCGTCCACTAAGACAATAACCTTTCATACCCCCTTTATCTTCACTTTATTTCAAATCTACATTCCTGATAAATAAAGCGCCCCAAAGACATAAAAAAGCTTGATCTAAATCAAGAACAGTTTAAACTTTCAGAAATTACTGAAAGTTCAGAAGACTTAATTATGATAATGACAACTAAAATTGAATCGTTTGTTATGCACTGTGGGGAAATGGGCAGTCGCTGGGGCTTTAACCGCACTGTTGGTCAAATGTATGGCCTACTAACCATTCATAACGAACCACTTACCGCGGTACAAATATCTGAAGCACTCAATATATCTCGTGGCAATGTCAGCATGGGTATTAAAGAATTGCAGTCTTGGCGATTAGTACAAGTACAGCATAAACCTAAAGACCGCAAAGAATATTACTCGCCTGCAGGCTCTATCTGGGAAATGGCAATACGCATATTTGAAGAGCGCCGCAAACGTGAAGTTGACCCGACACTGTCATTATTACGCGATAATTTGTTAGATGAACCCGCTAACCCTCAAGAGCAATATGCGCAAGAAAGAATGCATGAAATGCATGATCTGCTTGAAACTATTACTCATTGGGCTTCAGAGCTACAAAGTATGAGTCCAGATAAACTCAACACCCTGATGAAGCTTGGGGCTGGTGTAAGCAAGGTTATAGATATGAAGGATAAGTTTTTGAAAAAAAACTAAACAAATACTTTTCTATTTTTAATCATTTAAAAACATCCAAAGTGGTAAGAATTATCACATTAATACGTTAATCCCATCAACACTCAACAGTGTTCAAGCGGGTTTATGGAGTAAATCATGTTAGAAACCTTAATGCTCTCGCGCATACAGTTTGCCGCTAATATTAGTTTTCATATTTTATTTCCCACAATAACCATCGCCCTTAGCTGGTTTTTGTTTTACTTCAAATTACGTTTTGATCAAACCGGTGATCCAGTTTGGATGCGCGCATACCGTTTTTGGGTTAAAATTTTTGCCCTCACCTTTGCAATAGGTGTAGTTACCGGTATTACCATGTCGTTTCAATTTGGTACCAACTGGCCAAAGTTTATGGAAACTGTCGGTAATATTGCTGGTCCATTATTAGGCTATGAAGTGCTAACCGCATTCTTTTTAGAAGCCGGGTTTTTGGGGATTATGTTATTTGGTATGAACCGAGTTTCCGCTCGAATACATACGTTATCAACGCTAATTGTTGCTTTTGGCACCAGTTTGTCGTCCTTTTGGATTTTAGCGCTTAATTCTTGGATGCAAACACCTCAAGGCCATGAAATGAGAGATGGAGTGGCCTATCCAGTTGATTGGTTCGCTATTATTTTTAATCCATCGTTCCCCTACAAATTATCTCACATGCTAGTTGCATCAGGTTTAACCGCCGCCTTTTTAGTAGCAGGCATTAGTGCTTATCGATTACTAAAAGGTGACGATAAAAAAGCGCCAAAATTAACCCTCAAAATAGCATTAACCGTAGCGGCTATACTTGCGCCTACCCAAATATTTCTAGGCGATATGCATGGTTTAAATACGTTAGAGCATCAACCACAAAAAATTGCAGCAATGGAAGGTATTTGGCATACCGAAAAAGGTGCACCTTTATTATTATTTGCCCTACCTGATGAAGAGCAGAAGACCAATAATTTTGAAATCGCAATCCCTAAGATGGCAAGCTTTATATTAACGCATGATTTAAATGGCGAAATAAAAGGCTTAAACGAATTTGAAGGTAATCACCCCCCTGTTGCGCCTGTGTTTTTTGCTTTTAGAGTTATGGTTGGCTTAGGTATGCTGATGCTTGCTATCGCTTGGCTTAGCCGCTTTTTATTATGGCGCAAAAATCAATTACCTCCTTGGTTGTTAAAAACCCTTGTTGTGATGAGTTTTTCTGGCTGGATAGCGACATTAGCAGGTTGGTATGTCACTGAAATTGGCCGCCAACCTTGGTTAGTAACAGGGATTTTAACGGTGAAAGATGCTGCGACAGATATAGCACCAGAAAACGTAGGCATCACACTAACACTTTATTTGGTTTTATACGTTGTCATTATGGTTGCTTATTTACACACCATTTTCACTATGGCTGGACGTGCCATTGAAATAGAAGAAATCAGTATTGATGAACAGGTTAAGCCGGTAATTAATACTCCAACAAACACGGTTGAGGGCTAGATTATGTTTGAAGAATATACATTAGCAATAATTTTTGTCTCATTGATGGGCTTTTCAATTTTACTTTATGCCGTATTAGATGGCTTTGATTTGGGGGTTGGTATATTGCTCCCTCTTGATCAAACAGACAACGCCGATACGATGATAGCGTCAATTGGCCCATTCTGGGATGCGAACGAAACTTGGCTGGTACTCGCAATTGGCTTATTGCTTATCGCATTTCCAGCAGCACACAGTTACATATTTAAAGAACTATACTTACCAACCGCAATTTTGTTAATTAGCTTAGTCTTGCGCGGTGTTGCTTTTGATTTTCGTGCAAAAGCCGCCTTTAGCCATAAACCTACTTGGAACAGAGTCTTTAAAGGAGGCTCATTGGTTGCCTCTCTGAGCCAAGGCTATATGTTAGGCATGTATGTTATGGGCTTTGAAGCCACTTTAGCCGCTTACAGTTTTAGCTTATTAAGTGCCTTTGGTGTTGCCGCCGCTTATAGTTATATAGGGGCGTGTTGGTTAATTATGAAAACTGAAGGCGAGTTACAAATACAAGCCGTTGCTTGGGCTAGAAAAACAGCTTTGGTTTGTTTTATCGGTGTTATTACGGTATCGCTCGTTAACCCGTTAATAAATCCTAATGTCTATGACAAGTGGTTCTCTTCACCTAATGCATTGATGATATTACCTTTACCTTTTATTTGCTTTGCGCTGTTTATTTTTAGCTTTATTCAATTGAAGCAGTTACCTAAGGTCAATGATAAAGGTTGTTGGCGCCCCTTTGTAGCTGCGGTTGCCATATTTACTTTATGTTTCTTTGGTTTAGCTTTTAGCTTTTTCCCTTATATTGTGCCAAATAAGCTGACTATCTGGGAAACAGCATCAGCACCTGAATCTTTAAACTTTGTTTTGTGGGGCACTATCATTGTGGTCCCAGTAATATTTAGTTATACCGCATTTTCTTATCGGGTATTTTGGGGCAAGGTAAGAGAGCTAAGATACCATTAACGGTTCATCTTATAACTTAACGTGAGTATCAAGATAGAGTGGATAAGCTATTACGCCTGAGTATCCATTCATCATTTTATCCTTTGGCTCTTCCCATCAGCTTTCATTAGGCAATAAAAAGCCGAGTATCATACTCGGCTTTTGGTTAAACACTCATTGTCTTTATCTGAGTTAAGGTGTCATCTCTTCTTGATCTGCACCTTCTTTGTCAATAACTTCTGGTATCAAATCTTCTTTAGAAATACCAAAAGCAAGCGCAACAGAACTTGCCACATAGATAGACGAGTAAGTACCGACAAACACACCAAATAATAACGCGGTTGCGAAACCATGAATAAGCTCACCACCTCTAAAGAATAGCGCGGCGAGTACTAATAACGTCGTTATTGACGTGATAAACGTACGACTTAACGTTTGCGTTAATGAAATATTGATAATATCTGCGGGGCCACCTTCACGTAACTTCCGAAAATTTTCTCGAATACGGTCAGAAACTACGATGGTATCATTGAGTGAATAACCGATAACCGCGAGAATCGCCGCGAGTACTGTCAGGTCAAACTCAAGTTTTAACACCGAGAATAAACCAAGCGTTAACAATACATCATGAAACAACGCAAACACCGAGCCTAAAGCAAAACGCCATTCAAAGCGAAATGCTACGTAAACAAGAATACAGATCAGTGCGGTTAACATCGCTAAGCCGCCTTGCTCTGCTAATTCATCGCCAACACTGCCGCCAACAAATTCTATGCGGCGCATTTCCATGTTTTGCCCTGTGCCTTCTTGTAAAGCGCTGAGTACTTCATTACCAAGCATCTCAACGTTTAAACCTTCACGCTCAGCTAAACGAATAACCACATCACGACTACTGCCATATAACTGCACAACAGCATCGGGATAGCCACTATTGTCCATGACTTCACGAATTTTATTTAAATCAGCGGCTTTCTCAAACCCCACCTCAATTAACGTACCACCCGTAAAATCTAGGCCGAAGTTTAATTTATTGGTCGCTAATGAAAATACTGAAGCAAGCATCAATAAAATACTAAATATCAATGCTCCCTTGCGGTAGCTCATAAAGGCGATAGTTTCTTTTACTTGTAAAATTTGCATAAATATCTGCGCCCTATATTGAAAGTTTGTCGAGACGTTTTCCGCCCCAAACAATATTAACTATGGTTCGTGTACCAACAACCGCAGTAAACATTGAGGTAAGAATACCGATAGATAAGGTTATCGCGAAGCCTTTAATCGGACCTGTACCAATAGCATACAAAATAAGCGCCGCAATCAGTGTAGTGATATTGGCATCAATAATGGTTGAAAATGCCGCATCATACCCTTGATGAATAGATTGTTGAACCGATTTACCATCACGCATTTCTTCTCGGATACGCTCAAAGATAAGCACGTTAGCATCAACGGCCATACCAACCGTTAATACAATACCTGCCATACCCGGTAACGTTAACGTTGCTCCTGGAATTAAAGACATCACACCAATAATTAAGACTAAGTTAGCGCCCAACGCTAAATTTGCAACCACACCAAAAGCACGGTAATAAATAATCATAAAAATAAAGACTAAGCCAAAACCCATTAAAATAGCTTGAAAGCCGAGTTGAACGTTTTCAGCACCTAATGTTGGACCAACAGTTCGCTCTTCTACAATTTGAATAGGCGCAACTAATGCTCCAGCACGTAATAATAACGCTAAATTATGTGCTTCGCTTTGACTACCTGCCCCAGTAATACGGAAGGTTTTACCTAAACGCGCTTGAATGGTTGCTACAGAGATAACTTCTTCTATTTTTTCAAAAATAGTATTACCTTCAGCATCATTACGGTCAGTCGGCTTATATTCAATAAATACGGTCGCCATTGGTTTGCCAATGTTACTTTTAGTACCGTTTGACATTTTTCCGCCACCGGCAGAATCAAGTGAAATATTAACTTGTGGACGACTGTATTCGTCAAAACTCGAACCTGCATCAACAATATGGTCACCGGTTAGCATCACGCGTTTTTTCAATAAAACAGGGGTGCCGTCACGTTCATACAATAACTTTGAACTCGCTGGTATTCTTCCGTTTAGTGCAGCACTTAAATCGCCATCAGTATCAACCAATCTAAATTCAATAGTAGCAGTCGCGTTTAAAATTTCTTTTGCTTTAGCTGTATCTTGAACACCTGGTAATTCAATGATGATGTGTTTTTGACCTTGGCGTTGCACAAGCGGTTCAGAGACACCCAATTCATTAACACGATTACGAATAATAGTAATGTTTTGTTGCAGGGCATATTCGCGAACTTCTTTAAGCTTTTGATCCGTCATTTTTGCTGATAACGTTAAATTATCAGTATTTTCTGTCATTAAAAAATCACGGTAGCGTTTTTTCAAGAAGTCATGAGCGGCGGTTAAATCTTCAACATTACGAAACTGAACATTAATTGAATCATTCGCTTTTTTGACACTACGGTAGCGAATTTTTTCACCACGCAAATCGGTACGAAAGTCGTCAACTAAGGCTTCTTGCGCTTTAACTATGGCTTCGCTCATGTTTACTTCCATTAGGAAACTAACACCACCACTTAAATCTAAACCTAACTTCATCGGTGTACCGCCAACACTTGCTAACCATGCAGGGGTTGCCGGTGTAAGATTTAACGCCACCGAAAACTTATCACCTAGACTTTCTTCAAGTAAGTCACGGGCACGAAGTTGTTGCTCTGTATCACTAAAACGGACAAGTAATTGACCACTTTCAAGCACAATACTTGAGAATGAAATGTTATTTGCAGTCAATCCACTCTTTACGCTCTCAAGCGTTGCAGCATTGGCTTCAACACCACGTAAACCTGAAACCTGCACGGCAGGGTCTTCAGGGTATAAATTAGGTAAAGCATATAAAGCACCAAAGGCCACTATAAATAGCACCATCAGTGTTTTCCATAAGGGGTATTTGTTTAACACAAGTTCATCCTTTTTATTAACGTTCTTTTAAGTCGTTGTAGGTCAACCATCATGCCAAACTTGCTTAGTTATGCGTCAAGCAAATAACTAACCTACGACAACTTACAATTACAATGACTTCATTGTGCCTTTTGGTAATACCGCGTTTATTGCTGCTTTTTGTAGAACAACTTCAGTTCCTTCTGCAACACTTACTACGATAAAATCTTTTTCGTCTGAAACTTTAACGATTTTCCCAACAATGCCGCCTTGCGTTAAGACTTCATCGCCTTTTGATAATGCTGACATTAAGCCTTTATGCTCTTTTACACGTTTAGCTTGTGGGCGATAGATCATAAAGTAAAAAACCAAGCCAAAAACGGCTAACATGATCAACATTGATGTGCCATCAGCACCTGCTACTGAACCTGATGCTGCGTGTGCTTCACTGATAAATAAACTCATAATTTCCTCTGATTTTTATTGTTAATAAATGGATGATTCTTTTAATTCTATAAATAGCTATTTTAGTTCTGGAACGGGTAACCCGCGTAGCGCATAAAACTCGCTCACGAAGGCATCTAACTTACCTTGCTCTATAGCTGCACGCAATCCTTTCATAACACGCTGATAAAAATGCAAGTTATGTAAAGTATTTAATTGTGAGCCTAGAATTTCATTACACTTATCTAAATGATGTAAATAAGCACGTGAATAGTTTTTACAGGTATAACAGTCACATTCACTGTCTAGTGGCCCAGTATCTGTTTTATGGCTGGCATTACGAATTTTAATAACGCCGTTAGTCACGAATAGGTGACCATTTCGAGCATTACGTGTTGGCATAACACAATCAAACATATCAATGCCGCGACGAACACCTTCAACCAAGTCTTCTGGTTTTCCAACCCCCATAAGATATCGGGGTTTATTTTCAGGGATCAAGGGCGTAGTGTGATCAAGAATGCGGATCATATCTTCTTTAGGTTCACCAACTGACAAACCGCCAATCGCATAACCATCAAACTCAATCGCTTTTAAGCCTTTAACTGAAACTTCTCGTAAGTCTTCATACATGCCGCCTTGAACAATACCAAACAAAGCTGATTGATTATCACCATGAGCATCTTTAGAGCGCTGTGCCCACCGTAATGATAATTCCATTGAGCTTTGTGATTCTTCATGTGATGCAGGATATGGCGTACATTCATCAAAAATCATAACAACATCAGCATCTAAACTGCGCTGTACCTCCATTGAACGTTCAGGCGTAAGCATAATTTTGTCACCGTTAATGGGCGAGCTAAACTTTACCCCTTCTTCGGTGATTTTACGCATTTTACCTAAACTGAACACCTGAAAACCACCAGAGTCTGTAAGAATAGGTTTTTGCCAATTAATGAAATTATGCAAGCCACCAAACTGTTCAACAATTTCAGTACCTGGACGAAGCATTAGGTGAAAAGTATTACCTAGAATAATTTCAGCACCCGTTGCTTCAACATCTTCCATTTTCATACCTTTAACCGTACCGTATGTTCCAACAGGCATAAAAGCGGGGGTTTCAACCGTACCACGGTCAAACGTTAAACGCCCACGGCGCGCTTTACCGTCAGTATTGATTAGCTCATATTTCATTTTGCTTTTTACTGGTTTATTCACTTCTTCTACTATTTTATCGGTCATTTAAGACTGTCTCCAAACCTTCTAGCGAAACAGGCTAGCGGTTATTTATGGTAAATAATTAAACGTTTATCTTATTAAAGCGCCTTAACGCTTTATATTTTTATATTTCTATTTTTACTTTTCAGTTTTCTTTGTTAAGAACATCGCATCGCCATAACTGAAAAATCGATACTTTTCTGTAACAGCATGCTGATACGCGGCCATCATATGTTCATAACCAGAGAAAGCACTCACTAGCATCAACAATGTTGACTCCGATAAGTGAAAATTAGTGATTAATGCATCAATAATTTGAAATTCATAACCTGGGGTAATAAAAATATCAGTATCACCATAAAAAGCAGCAAGGGCTGAACCGTTTTCTTTGGCCGCTTTGGCAGCGCTTTCTATTGAACGAACCGAGGTAGTACCCACAGCAATAACTCGCCCGCCTTTCGCTTTGGTTTTCGCTATTTGTTGAACCACTTCATCAGAAACCTCAACATATTCAGCATGCATAATGTGGTCGGCTATTTCATCAACTTTTACTGGCTGAAAAGTACCCGCACCGACATGTAAAGTGATAAAAGCGAGATCAACACCCTTCGCTTTTATTTTTTCTAATAAGTTTTCGTCGAAGTGCAAACCTGCGGTAGGGGCAGCAACTGCTCCTGGTTTTTCATTATAAACAGTTTGATATCTTTCGCGGTCGCTGTCTTCATCAGGGCGATCAATGTAAGGAGGTAAAGGCATATGCCCTATTGCTTCAAGTACAGATAAAACAGATTGTTCACCGTGTATTTCAAGCTCAAATAAAGCACCTTGTCGACCCAACATCGTCGCCGAAACTTTATCTTCTAACCTTAATTTATTACCCACTTTAAGTGGTTTACTCGCGCGAACATGTGCAAGAAAACGTTTGTCATCGAGGATCCTTTCAACCAAGACCTCAAGTTTCCCACCACTTTCTTTTTGTCCAAACATACGCGCGGGTATAACGCGGGTGTTATTAAAAATAAGTAAATCGCCAGCATTAAGTTGTTCAATAATATCGGTAAATCCGAGATCAATAATATCGCCATTATTGCCATTAACAGACATTAAACGACTTGAAGTACGATCCGCTTTCGGATATCGGGCAATAAGTTCTTCGGGTAAATCAAAAGAAAAGTCAGCTACGCGCATGTTAATACCAATTCAAACTACTATTTTAAGAGAATAAAAAACGCGTAATTTTAGTGCTCAGCGCCAACAATAGCAAGTAATAACGCTGATACGGTGGGAATAAAGGATGAATAGATGTTAAATATAAAATAGCTCTATATTTACCTTGTTTATAATCATCATATTGGAAACTTTATCTCCCCTTTTTAGCAATTTATCGTATGCTGAAATTATCAGAATATTTTAAGTTGAATAATCATCATGAAAAACATTGCTTTTGCTATCGCCAAAACTATTCTTAATGGTTTTGAACGTCATATTTATCTTTTTAGTGAAATTACCCAATCAGCAAAAAAACGCTTTGAACTCTGCCAGTGGCAAGCAGTGCAAGACGCGGCAAGGAGTCGAACCGACTTTTATGATAAACGTGTTGAAGAAACGTTAGAGACGATAAAAAAAGACTTTTTTATCTCAGAGCTCGATGAGCTTTTATGGCAAAACGTAAAGCAAAGCTACATGACGTTATTAAAAGAACACCATCAGCCAGAGCTTGCGGAAAGTTTTTATAATTCCATTTTTTGTCATTTGTTCGAGCGTAAGTATTACCATAATGCTTTTATTTTTGTCAAAAGTACGGTTGAGCAAATGGAAAACATTTCTAGCCCGGTGATTTACACCCGCTACTCTCCCAGTGAGTTAGGCCTTGAGCAAACCATTGTCACCATTATGACTAACACAAACTTCAATGTGCCGTTTGTTGATTTAGATAGAGATATCAAGAGTCTGATAAAATCTTTTCGTAAACACGCGCACAAAACACGATATAAACTCAGCGAATTAAAATTCGATATTCTCGACTTTATATTCTATCGAAATAAAGGCGCTTATATTATTGGGCGAGTTATATCTCCTGCTGGGGAAACACCTTTTATTGTCCCTATTATTAATAATGAAAAAACTGGCGACCAAGCTGGCCTATATATTGACGCATTATTAACTGAAGGTGCCAAAATGGCGGTGGTATTTGGTTTTGCACGCGCTTACTTTTTTGTCGACTGTCAGCACCCTTTTGCATTAGTACAGTTTCTCAAACGATTAATTCCTCATAAAACCTTAGCTGACTTGTATTCAGCCATTGGCTTTCATAAACAAGGTAAAACCCAATTTTATCGTGATTTTCTCAATCACCTTGAGGCCAGTGACGATAAGTTTGAATTAGCTGCAGGCATTAAAGGAATGGTGATGTCAGTATTTACCCTCCCTTCTTATCCATATGTTTTCAAAATCATAAAAGATAAATTTGCTCCCAGCAAGAACATGACAAAACAAGATGTAAAGGGAAAGTATAGGTTAGTAAAATTACATGACAGAGTCGGACGAATGGCCGATACCATGGAGTATTCTGAAGTTGCTTTTCCAAAAGACCGCTTCAGTGAAGCACTGTTAAATGAACTGCTCAGTGTTGCTCAATCTATAATTCGTTTTGAAGACGAATTAGTGATCATCAAACATTTATATATTGAACGCCGCATGACCCCACTTAATTTATATTTAGCGAAAGCGAGCGATAGTGAAATTGAAGAGGCGATGTACGGTTACGGTAGTGCCATAAAACAGTTAATTGCCGCTGATATTTTCCCTGGAGACATGTTATTAAAAAACTTCGGTGTAACACGCCACGGACGAGTCATATTCTATGATTATGATGAAATTACCTATATGGATGAAGTCAATTTTCGAGTCAAGCCAGAAGCAATCACTGAGGAACAAATTTATGCAGCAGAACCTTGGTATTCTGTGGCCCCTGGCGATATGTTTCCTGAAGAAATTGCGACTTTCGCATTAGCAAACACTAAGTATCGAAATGCATTTTTACTTCATCATGCTGATTTATTAGAAGCTAGCTTTTGGCAACAGTGCCAAAAAAATGTGGCGGCAGGGAAATTTGAGGATGTATTCCCTTACCCAGAAGCGCTTCGATTTTGTAATAACTAATTAAATATAAATTTATCAATAAGGGGGAGTTAACACATAAAGTGAATAAACTGCCCTTAAAACCAACGCAATGTTGATATTTTAAGCAAACGAGCATTTATTTCATTTATTTTTACGTTAGCGCTTTACCTTTGCAATTGCTTGGGTATAATTCGAATCCGTTGCAGGGGTGTAGTTCCAATTGGTAGAACAGCGGTCTCCAAAACCGACGGTTGGGAGTTCGAATCTCTCCACCCCTGCCAATTCTTCTTATAGCTTTTCCTAGCTATTTCAGATAAATACCAAAATAAATATATTTTATGACAGAGTAATTAAAAATTATTTTGTACATATGTTCATAATATTTTTATCTTTGAGTGAAGTAATGAAAATATAAACTATAATATATTTATTACTTCTCATATTATCTGACTGGATAAATTTGACAATTTTTAATGCTGTTCCTCAAATAAAATGGTCTTTGCTATTATTTTTCACTTTATATTTTATAATATTTGCCTCTATAGCATCAGAAGTTAATAACGAAGAAGTTCTATACCAGCATTATCAATCAATCCGCAATAATAGTTCGATATCACCTCAAGAAAAAGCCCCGCTTTATGCTCAATTACTCAAAAAAGCAGTAATACTTGATAACAATATATTTCAAGCATTGATCATTAACCAATTACATTACAGTTCAATATTAAAAGCAGATAAAATAAAAGCTCAACAATGGTTAGAGCGATATAAAGTAACCCTAAATAGCATCAATTCAAAACAATCTTTACTCGCACTCAATATCTTACTTAAAAAAAATCAGTTAGTTGAATTTCAAAATGACCAACAGCACTTATCCGCCTTAAAAATATCTTTAACTCTATTTAACCAATTTGACGGTATGACGATCCAAAGAAAAAAAAGCCTTATCAATGGAAATGCCTACCTAACCGATTTAGATCTCGCTGATATTAATAATTTAACGGGTATTTCTTACTTTTCGATTGGTGATTATGATAAAGCCCAACAATATTTTATAACGAGTGTGCGTTTATTTGAAAAGTTAGGGTTTTTAAAAGGAGTAGCGGCTACGCTCAATAATTTATCATTAATTAGTTGGGCACAAAGGGATTTTCATGCCGCGCTAAAATATTTAGAAAGACCTATAAAGATATCGCAACAATTTGGCGACAGTGCCCATTACATTATAAATATTTCAAACCAGGGTATTTATTATACCGAATTAAAACAATTTGATAATGCGATCGCGTCTTATAAAAAAGCGATTAATCACCCTGATAGTAAACAATTTCCAAAAGAGACTTTAGGCGCCATTATTGGTTTGGCTGAGACCTATATTATGGTTAATGAACTCACTATGGCAGAACAACAATTAAAAGAAGCTTTACAATTAAGCACCGCGACTAAAAATAAAAAGTCACAGATAAGCGCTGAAGGTCTTATGGGTGATATTTATTTACTGCAAGGAAAAATCCCACAAGCGTTAACTATTTTTAATCGCGCATTATTTTATTATCAAGAGACAAGGCTTCAACAACTTGAAGCAGAAACCTACAAACGTATCAGCAAAGCCTATCAAGCGCAGCAAAAGTGGCAGCAAGCCTTCGACTTCTACGAGAAACATACCTTATTAATAAATAAACTTAATGATGATGCACGGCAAAAGTCTGTTGATGTGCTCCAAAATCAATATAAAGCAGAAGTAAGACAAAGAAAAATAAACTTATTACAAGCGGAAAATCAGTTAAAAACAGTAGAACTTATGGCCGTTAAAAATCAAGGTTTGGTGACTATTGTGATTAGTATATTCGCTTTAGTGATTTTACTACTGACCGTAAACCACTACCACATTCGTAAGGAAAAAGTGCGCTTAACACGCCATAACAAAGCAATTAGAGCCAATGAAAAGCAGCTAATGTTGTTATCTATTGCGTTTAAGAATACCGCTGATGCGGTATGGATAACCAATAAAGACTTTGAAATTGAAGTGGTCAATAATGCTTACGTCACTCATACCCACAAACACAAGTCTGAAGTAATCGGCCAAAAAGTTGTTTTTGCAGAAACACATGATCAACCAGCTAACTTATCTGAAAAATTACGTACTCTAGCGATGATAAACGGTAGTTGGTTAGGAGAGCTTTATGATCAAAAATCTACCGGTGAAGTATATTGTATAGAATTAGAGATTGAGGCCATAAAAAATGATAATAATGAAATTATTCATTACCTAGGCGTTTTTAGAGACATTACTGAAAAAGTTAAAATTCAACAACAATTAAGTAAACTTGCTACACACGATGATCTAACTGAACTACCAAACAGAACCCTACTCCATGAATTAATTATTCAATCATCATTGAATTCACAACGTTCTCAAAGATCACCAACCATCTTACTACTTGATGTAAATAGCTTTAAAAAAATTAACGACACTTATGGTCATAATGCCGGAGATGAAGTCATTTGTGAAATAGCTAAACGCTTAAGCAAGACATTATATCCAAAAGATGTAATTGCGCGTATTAATGGTGCTGAATTTTGTATTTTAGTAGAGCTTTCAGATCCTAAATATGGAGCAACAGCGGTAGCACGTAAAATACTCTCTTGTTTTGAAGCTGCATACACCTTTGATAAACAACAACTCATAGTTACGGCAAGTATTGGTATAACACGATACCCTGAAGATGCAGTTACCCCTCAAGAGCTATTACGAAAAGCCGCGCTAGCAATTTTTGATATTAAAGCGCGAAAAAAGAATGAATATCAGTTTTTCGAACAACGTATGAATAGTGAAGTCGCAGAGCAGTTAGCCCAAGAACAAAGGCTGGTAAACGCTATAAAAAATAAGGTGTTTGAATTTTATTATCAACCTTTTGTCGATACTAAGACGGGCATAATTTCAGGTGCCGAAGCCTTGATAAGATGGGTTGAACCTGATGGGAATATTATTTACCCCGACAGCTTCATTCCATTTTCTGAAAAGCTCGGCTTGATAGACCAAATAGATAAAATTGCGATTGATAAAGTTTTTATGCAAGTCGCCTTATGGCAAGAAAAATCAATAAATTTTGGACCTATCTCAATCAATGTTTCTGCCAAAATGTTTTCTGACCCACAGAGCCTTATCTCTCTCTTAACAGGTAAGTTAAAGCAATATAATGTAATACCGTCGCGAATAAAAATTGAAATTACTGAAGGCATGTTGCTTGAAAAAATAGACTTAGCCATTTCCACAATGAAGCAGCTTAAAATACTTGGCTTCAAACTTTCTTTAGATGATTTTGGTACAGGTTTTTCCTCTTTAAATTATTTAAAACAATTTCCTATCGATATTCTGAAAATAGATAGATCATTTATCATGGGGATGCATGAATCTACTGTCGATCAAAGTATTGTACGATCTATTATCAACTTAGCTGATAATCTAAATTTAAGTGTTGTCGCTGAAGGCGTAGAGTTAACCGAACATTTAGAGTTTCTTCAACAACTAAATTGTCAGGAATATCAAGGCTACTATTTCAGTAAAGCCATCTCTTTAATAGAAATAGAACAGCTAGTCATGGCGCAAAAACAAGATAAGTAAAAACATAATCTATTGCTATTTATTTGGTATTAACTAAAAATTCTGTCATTATGTCGACCTTACTTACACTAGGTTTTATCGCCCTATTTATGACCATGACTAAAAGACAGTTTTCGCATTTACAGGCTATGGGCATCGAACTTTGGCAGTTAAAAAACAGTAAAAAAAAGAACAGTACTGACACTTTTGCTTATATAAGCATCGAACTTTCTGCACTAGTTGATACTACAATATTTACTGATATCCTAAACTGTTTAGGCTTGTCTTTGGGCGAAGTAAGCTGCGATAACAACACTTTATCGATGGGTTTATTAACGTGGCAATTCAGCGAGCAAACTAATATTTCTCTTACAAAGTATCACTTGGTCACCCCCTCTATTAACATTTTAAAAAATTCTCCGCTATTAAAAAAAGCACTTTGGCAAAAACTACAAGAAAACTCAATAATATGACTTTTAGCTACCATAAAATTTCTCCCAACGATGTAGATTCATTAATGCCTATAGAAAACGCGTGTCATTCTCACCCATGGAGTGAAAAAACCTTTAATAGCTGTATTGGCGCACGTTATTTTGGTTATTATTTAAAGGTAAATAATGAGTTAGTGGGGTTTTACATTGGTGAACATGTTGCGGGTGAAGCTACCTTAATGGATATATGTGTATCACCAACACTGCAAGGCAAGGGTTATGGCAAAGTATTACTTGAACACTTCTTTGACCAGTCAAAACGACTCAACAACACGCTTATTTGGTTAGAAGTTCGTGCAAAAAATATCAGCGCACAAATGATGTATATCAATAGTGGTTTTACCGAAACAGGTCGAAGAACAGGGTATTACCCAAGTGCATCAGGCTTTGGCTATGAAGATGCCATTGTAATGAAAAAAGTTTTCTAACCTTGCTTAAGTTACACATGAATATAGTAATTTCGCATCAAGCATCATGTGTAATCCAAAAAAATAATAATAGCATCAACAAGATAAAGCCTCTTTAATCATAAAATTAAAGAGGCTTTAGTTTTTCTATATTAAGCTTTACAAATACCTGCTGACATTTAATTACCAGTTAGCTACACCTTTCATGTCTGGTAATTCATGGGCAATACCCTTATGACAGTCTATACAGGTTTTTTCACCTGAGGCTAAGGCACTTGAATGCATTTTAACACTGCGATTGCCTTGCTCTGAAAAATCCATGTACTCAAAGTTGTGGCAGTTACGACATTCCAGTGAATCATTCTCTTTCATACGTTTCCATTCACGTTCAGCCAATTCACGGCGGTGATCCTGAAACTTCTCTCTGGTATCAATTAAACCGGTCAGCATGCCCCAAACTTCTTTACTTGCCGCTATTTTTCGAACGATCTTATGTGTCCATTTTTTTGGCACATGACAATCAGGACAGGTGGCTCGAACGCCGGAACGATTAGCATAATGAATGGTTTCTTTGTACTCTTCATAGACATTATCTTCCATTTCATGACAGCTAATACAAAACTCCTCAGTGTTGGTAACTTCTAGGGCGGTGTTAAAGCCCCCCCAGAAAATAACTCCCCCCGCAAAACCAATCGCTAAAATAAACCATAGAGCTGCACTACTGGGTGATTTTAAATACCTGAGTAAGCTTTTAATTTTTGATTCTTTTGTCATCTTAATCCCCTTTAGCTACCCAAAGAAAAGTCATTAGTTACTACCTAACAATTCAACGGGTTTAAACGTATTGTCAATCAACTCAGGTGCATCAGCCTGAGTGACATGACATTGAGAACAAAAATAGCGGCGCGGTGAAACATCTGACAATGTTTTACCGTCACGGGTTTCATAATGCGTTAAGCTAATTTTGGTTGCCCCTGTTTCTCTGGCATATTTCCAGCTATGACAAGTTAAACATTTATTGCTGTCTTTATTGACCCGATACCCTCGAATTTGATGTGGTACAACAGGTGGCTGGTGAACATAATTACGCTTAATCGGATTTTTATCTTTAATTACCCGCTTAAGCGATTCAGCACTTTTTGTTTCATTCACTTTAGCCATACCGCGGATAGTTTCTAAGCCACCCGATGTTACTTCTTGATAAGCTTGTACATTCATCGACATAGCTAAACTAGCAGTTATCATTATTAATGGTAATATTTTCATTTTTTACCTCGACCCAATAGGTTACATAAATTTAATCAGTTCTAAACAGTGACTTTTTTCACTTTTACCGCACATTTTTTGAAGTCAGTTTGTTTAGACAAAGGATCGGTAGCATCTAGGGTTAACTTATTAACCAATTGTTTTGCATCAAACCAAGGCATAAACACCAAACCTTTGGGTGGTCTATTACGCCCTCTGGTTTCAACCCTTGATTTTACTTCACCACGGCGAGACTCAATGAGAACTTCATCACCACGGCGTAAGCCTCGTGATTTAGCGTCATCAGGGTGAATAAATAACACTGCATCAGGGAAGGCCTTATGAAGTTCAGGAACTCGCGCGGTCATAGAGCCAGAATGCCAATGCTCAAGTACACGACCAGTACTTAACCATAAGTCGTAATCTTCATCGGGTGATTCTGCGGCAGGCTCATAGGGTAAAGCAAAGATAATCGCTTTCTTGTCTTTGTGACCATAAAACTGAACTTCACTGCCTTTTTCAACATAAGGGTCATGTCCTTCACGAAAACGCCACTTGGTTTCTTTACCATCAACGACTGGCCAGCGAAGACCACGCTCTTCGTGATAACGATCAAAGGGGGCTAAATCATGACCATGTCCTCGGCCAAAGGTCGCATATTCTTCAAACAAACCTTTTTGAATATAAAAACCAAAGTAATCCCCTTCAAAGTTAGTATCCCCTTTAGATTCACTCATCGGGAACTTGTCTACGTTACCGTTAGCGTAAAGCACGTCGTACATTGTTTTACCACGGTATTCTGGGTTCTTAGCAAGTAGTTCTTCAGGCCATACTTCTTCAATATTAAAGCGTTTGGAAAATTCAACGATTTGCCATAAATCTGAACGTGCTTCACCTGGCGCATTCACCTGTTGATGCCAAAATTGCGTACGACGCTCTGCATTACCATAAGCGCCTTCTTTTTCTACCCACATAGCCGTGGGTAAAATTAAATCAGCAGCTTGGGCTGTTACCGTTGGATATGGGTCTGAAACAACGATGAAGTTTTCAGGGTTACGGTAACCTGGGATCCCTTCTTCATTAATGTTGGGCCCTGCTTGCATATTGTTATTACACATCACCCAATAAGCATTTAATTCGCCGTCTTTAAGCTTACGATTTTGCAAAACCGCATGAAAGCCTGGTTTAGGTGGAATGGTACCTTCGGGTAATTTCCAAATTTTTTCAGCTATTGCTCTATGTTTAGGATTTTTCACCACTAAATCAGCGGGTAATCTATGTGAAAAAGTACCTACTTCGCGTGCTGTACCACACGCTGACGGTTGACCCGTTAATGAGAACGGGCTATTACCCGGCTCTGATATCTTGCCAGTTAACAAATGTACGTTGTACATTAAATTATTTGCCCAAACACCACGCGTATGTTGGTTAAAGCCCATGGTCCAGAATGAAGTCACTTTCACTTTAGGATCAGCATAAAGCTTGGCTAGCGTTAATAACTTAGCTTCTGATACGCCCGAAAGCTTAGAGGTGTACTCAATCGTATAAGTGCTTACAAACTTAGCAAAGTCCTCAAAACTCATCGGTGTTGAGGCACCACTATCAGGATTTTTAGCCGCTTTTTGTAATGGATGAGAAGGACGTAAACCATAACCAATATCCGTAACGCCTTCACGAATATTCACATGCTTCTTCATGAAGTCTTCATTCACGGCATTATTTTGAATAATGTAATTTGCAATAAAATTTAATATCGCTAAATCTGTTTGCGGTGTGAAAATCATACCGTTATCAGCAAGTTCAAAACTGCGATGCTTATAGGTTGATAATACGTTAACTTTTACATGAGGGTGACTTAAACGGCGATCAGCTAAACGCGACCATAGAATGGGGTGCATTTCTGCCATGTTAGAGCCCCAAAGTACAAACGCATCCGCAGCTTCTAAATCATCGTAACAGCCCATAGGTTCGTCGATACCAAAGGTACGCATAAAACCACCAACAGCAGATGCCATACAATGACGCGCATTAGGATCAAGATTGTTGGTTAGAAAGCCTGCTTTCATTAATTTTGAAGCGGCATAACCTTCCCAAACGGTCCATTGACCCGAGCCAAACATACCGACAGAAGTTGGTCCTTTTTTCTTTAAAGCCGCTTTAAACTTTTCAGCCATGACATCAAAGGCAGTATCCCAACTTACCGGCGTGAACTCACCTTCTTTAGCATAAACACCGTCTTTCATCCGCAGTAAAGGCTGAGTTAATCTGTCTTTACCGTACATAATTTTAGATAAAAAGTAGCCTTTGATACAATTCAAGCCTTTGTTCACTTCTGCCTGAGGGTCGCCTTGAGTAGCAACGACTTTTCCTTCTTGTGTACCGACAAGCACACTACAACCTGTGCCACAAAAACGACAAGGGGCTTTATCCCATTTTATGGTTGTATCTGACGATTTAGTGATCAGGTTTGAAGCTGAAGTAGGTACAGCAATTCCAGCCGCTACAGCCGTTGCTGCAATTGCATTTGCTTTTATAAAATCGCGTCTTGTTAATGTCATACCTTTATCCCCTGATGTTGTGGTAATCCATAATCATTATGATGAAAAATCAATGATGATGAGACCACGCCCGGTAAATTACTCATATCTGTTATGGTGTTAATAAGGCCTTTGCCTTTTTCACCTCTGTTTAAATCGTTCTCTTCTATGGTTACTACCATAGAGCCATTATCGGCAATTTCATGCACTTCAGCCCCAGGGAACTTTCCTAATTCTTTAGCCACTTCCTCAGTGTTACTTGACTGAGCAACAAAAAGTACACCCGCAATATTAATGGATTCTTCTAATAGATTTATCACTACTCTTCCCCTACAGATTTAACACCTAACATTTTTAAAAGTGCGATAGCAACTAGTGCGGTACCGGCAAAGCCGGCTAAAAAAATAACGGGCATCGATGAATAACCTAGAATATTCCAAATCATTTGTTCAAGAGCACTCATATAACTCTCCTATTGGTATTTGCAGATTGTTCTTCTGCTGAATTTTTGGGTTTTAATTGAATGGATGATTGCGGGCAAATAGCCACACAGGCGCCACAACTTGTGCAATCGTTCAGCGTAATATGGGGTTGTGGTACGGATGAATTGATATACTTAAAAGAGATAGCTTCAGTTTCACAGCTATCTTGGCAGCTTTGACAAAAGACTCCATTAGCCGCCAAACAATCACTCTTAATTGATATATCTAAATCCCAAGCATTACTTGAAGCAATAAGACCAGATTCAATAAAAATATTTTGCTGACAACTCTCGACACACTGCTGACAAAAGGTACATTCACCCAATAGAAAATTAACTTCAGGGAAACCGCCATCACCTTTATTAATAATGTTTTCAGGGCAAGATGTTATGCAGTCACCACATTGTGTGCAACCATCAATAAAAGTGACTTCGTTAATCACCCATGGCAACCGAACTGCTGGTGTTGTGGTTAGTTTTTTTGCTTTAAAAAAATTTCTTCTTGCTAAGTCCACGGTATCACCTTGAAATTTTATATAGTCGCTTTGTTAAAGCAGCGAACAAACTCAATTTACAGCATTGCTCATATTGGATATTGATTTTGATCAAGTATTTAAATAACACGTCTATTTACCTAACGACTTAACCTTCTGCATACGCAAATCTCCTTTATTTACGGAAAAATGGTTTATGGCTGATAAAAAAAATTTAAAAGTTAAAATTAGTATAAATATTATTAATAAAAATCATTATTTAAAGACAGTCCCCTGATGCGGCTTTTCATATTTATGGTACAATGCGCGCCAATTATGGGATTATTAGAAGATCCCAAGGACTTTAAGAAAATTGTTTATGTGCATTAGCATGTACACCAAAGAGAACTTTTAAAACATGACAACGCTACAGGCTAATGAAGTTAATCTAAGACGTACTTTCGCAATCATCTCCCATCCTGATGCGGGTAAAACCACCATCACTGAAAAAGTATTACTTTTTGGTCAAGCTTTGCAAAGAGCCGGGACTGTTAAAGGTAAGAAATCAGGTCAGCATGCAAAATCTGATTGGATGGAAATGGAGAAAGAGCGTGGTATATCTATTACAACCTCTGTCATGCAATTTCCTTATAACGGCTGCTTGGTCAACTTACTCGACACACCAGGCCATGAAGACTTTTCCGAAGATACCTACCGAACTCTCACCGCGGTCGATTCGTGTTTAATGGTTATCGATGTTGCTAAAGGTGTTGAAGCACGTACGGTTAAATTAATGGAAGTTACTCGCTTACGTGATACACCCATTATTACTTTTATGAATAAAATGGATCGCGATGTACGAGATCCAATGGAAGTAATGGATGAAGTAGAAGAGATTCTTAAAATAAAATGTGCGCCTATTACTTGGCCAATTGGCATGGGTAAAGAATTTAAAGGTGTTTATAACATTTTAACTGACGAGATATTTTTATATCAGTCAGGCCTTGGTCATATGATCCAAGAAGAGAGAATTATCAAAGGGCTTGATAACCCGGAATTAGACAAAGTCATTGGTACCTATGCTGATGATTTACGCGAAGAGTTAGAGCTCGTTTCTGGCGCCTCACATGAGTTTAACTTAGAAGAATTTTTAAAGGGTGAACTCACACCAGTATTTTTTGGAACTGCCTTGGGTAACTTTGGTGTTGACCATATGCTTAACGGTTTAACTAAATGGGCGCCAAAACCCTTACCACGTTTAACAGACGTTAGAGAAGTTACCGCCCAAGAAGAAAAGTTCACTGGCTTTGTTTTTAAAATTCAAGCGAATATGGATCCAAAACATCGTGACCGTATTGCCTTTATGCGTATTTGCTCAGGTAAATATGAAAAAGGCATGAGAATGCGCCAAGTACGCATTAACAAAGATGTAAAAATTGCTGATGCTGTAACCTTTATGGCGGGTGACCGTTCAAATGTAGAAGAAGCCTACGCGGGTGATATTATTGGTTTACATAATCACGGTAGTATTCAAATTGGCGACACCTTTACTTCAGGCGAAATGATGAAGTTTAGTGGTATTCCAAACTTTGCCCCTGAAATGTTCCGCCGTATTCGTTTACGCGATCCGTTAAAAGCGAAGCAATTACAAAAGGGCTTGATCCAACTTTCAGAAGAAGGTGCAGTGCAAGTCTTTAGACCATTTAACTCAAACGAGATGATTGTTGGCGCGGTAGGTGTATTGCAATTTGAAGTGGTGGTACAGCGTTTAAAAACTGAATATAAAGTTGACGCTATCTACGAACCCATAAGTGTGGCAACGGCCCGCTGGTGTACGTGTGATAATGAACGAACCTTAGAACAATTCAGTAAAAAAGCCTATGACAATTTAGCGCTAGATGGTGGTAACAACTTAACATATATTGCCCCGACTATGGTGAATTTGAATTTGGCGCAAGAGCGTCATCCAGACATCCAGTTCCACCAAACCCGAGAACACTAAATTTGATGTCGTAAATGTCATTTTAACTGCGTTATTTATTCTTTTTTTCGGTCATTTAGTAAACTAAACTCCCAATTAAAAAAGAATAAACGCCTTGTTAAAAAGCATTCTACTTAATCAAATGAGATTAATTATAAATAATATGACTAACTGCGAAATAACGCCTTTCTCGCAGTTAGTTGGCTCAAGATTAAAGAAATGACACGGAGCATGCACCGCATGTGAGTATCATTGATGCCAATATTGAGTCAAATAACCATGAGAAAGAGTTTATTTTATGAATATTAAACAACTATTAAGTGAAAAAGTATCAGCGGCTATGGTGCTTGCTGGTTTGCCTGAAGGCACTAACCCAGCGGTTAGCCTCTCAAGTCGCCCTAACTTTGGTGACTATCAAGCCAATGGTGTTATGGGTGCAGCGAAAAAGCTAAAAACAAACCCTCGTGAGTTAGCGACTAAAGTTGTTGAACACCTAGATCTTGAAGGCATTGCTGACAATATTGAATTAGCTGGTCCTGGTTTTATTAATATTCATTTAGACAAACATTGGCTAGCCGCTCAACTTGCTAAAATGGCAAATGATGAAAAATTGGGCGTAACGCAACGGGGAACGACTGCTGAAGATCAAGCAAAAACCGTTGTTGTTGACTATTCAGCACCCAACCTCGCCAAAGAAATGCATGTCGGTCACTTACGCTCAACCATTATTGGTGATGCAGTTGTGCGCGCTTTAGAGTTTCGTGGTGACAAAGTCATTCGTCAAAACCATATGGGCGATTGGGGCACACAATTTGGTATGTTATTAGCGCATTTAAGCGACAAACTTAATGCCAACGAAGTTGCTGAAACTGCCCTTTCTGATTTAGAAAACTTTTACCGTGAAGCAAAAATTCGTTTTGATAACGAAGAAGGCTTTGCTGACCGTGCGCGTGACTATGTTGTAAAGCTTCAAGGCGGCGACAAAGATTGTTTAGTATTGTGGAAGTTATTCATTGATATTTCTATTGCCCACAGTGAAGATATTTATCAGAAACTTAACGTAACATTAACCCGTGACGATATAATGGGTGAAAGTGCTTATAACAATGATTTACCCACGGTTGTTGAAGAGCTAATGACCAAAGGTATTGCTGAAGTTAGTGAAGGTGCCAAAGTTGTTTTTATTAATGAAATGGCAAATAAAGACGGTGATGCACCGGTATTTATTATTCAAAAAACGGGTGGTGGTTATTTATATGCGACAACCGATTTATCTGCTTGTCGCTACCGTACCAATGAACTAAAAGCTGACCGTATTATTATTTTTACTGATGCTCGTCAAAGTTTACACTTTAAACAAGTTGAAATTGTTGCGCGAAAATCAGGACTATTACCGGCACATGTCGGCTATGATCATTGCCCATTTGGCATGATGATGGGTGACGATGGTAAGCCATTTAAAACCCGTACCGGTGGTACGATCAAATTAGCAGAATTACTTGACGAAGCCGTTATTCGGGCAAAAGAAGTCATCAAAGAAAAAAATCCTGATTACTCTGATAAACAACTCAATGAAATTGCAACAAAAGTAGGTATTGGAGCAGTCAAGTTTGCTGATTTATCTAAAAATAGAACCAGCGACTATATATTTAACTGGAAAACGATGCTAAGTTTTGAAGGCTCTACCGCACCTTATTTACAATATGCTTACTCGCGTATTCAAAGTATCTTTAATAAAGCACAAATTGAACAAAAAAACTTCAACGCTGATATCACTATTATCGAACCACAAGAAAAAGCGTTAGCTTTAAAATTACTCCAACTCGAAGAAGTAGTAGACTCGGTTATCAGCGAATCTACCCCTAACTTATTGTGTAATTATTTATATGAGTTAGCGAGTTTATACATGAGCTTTTACGAAGCATGCCCCATCCTTAAAGAAGGTATTGACGAAGCAGTGAAAAAATCTAGATTAGCACTTTGTTTAAATATTTCGAAAACGTTAAAACAAGGTTTAGATATTCTTGGCATTGAAGTCATGGAACGCATGTAACTTTAGCTAAAACTGAAGAAGACAGTTCCCCTTGAATATTCAGGGGTTCTGCAAAATAGCAGTAATACGTTGAGTACAGAGTAAATATTAGAATAGGAAGTGTGAATAAATGAAAGTGCTGATCGTTGATAATACAGACCAAACACTCTTGGCACTAAAACAAGCATTTTATGACGGCCCTTGCCAAACAGCTTATGTAGATAATGCTAAACATGCCTTAAAAGCATTAAAACAGCATAAATTTGACGCTATTATCAGTGTCTTAAATCTAGGAAAAATAAGTGGCTTAGAACTACTTAAAGCAATATCTCTAAAATACCCAACGATGATCCGAGTAGCTATTACTAATGACAAAGAAGCAGAGGCTCATCTTAGCGCTCAAGCGGGAAATTATTGCCATTACACTTTTGCTCTGCCACTTAATATCGTGAGTATTCATCAAACCATTACGGCGGTTGGCGACGAAAATAAAGCGATCACTAAAGATCACATTATTAAAGCTGTAGCTAAAGTTAAAACATTGCCAAGTCCACCGAAAGTATATTTACAGCTCAATGCCATTTTAGAAGAGAGCAATACTGACTCAGAAAAAGTATCTGAGATAATTTCTCAAGACCCTGCATTAGCCGCTAAAGTGTTACAGTTTTCCAACAGTTCATTTATGAACCAAGGTAAACCAATTAACGATATCACTGAAGCCATCACCCGCATGGGGCTTGAAACACTGTGCTGTATTGTTATGACCGCTGAACTTTTTTCTTATGAACCTAACATTCCTGACTTTTCATTAATTAAAGAACAATTACACTGCTTATCGACTGCACGTTTAGCCGCTTCGATGGTAAAAGTTGAACTTAAACGAGACGCATTGCTTGCTGGGTTATTACATGACATTGGTAAAATTGTATTATTTGAAATGGATCCAAAGTTAACAAAAAAATATTTTCAGTACCGTGTTCAAAGTGCAAATAACAATGCCTTAGAACAAAAGGTATTTGGTACTGATCATAATCATGTTGGCGGATACCTGCTGCATATGTGGAGCTTTTCTTATCATTTAATTGAAGCTGTGGTTATGCATCACTGCCCAGAAAAGTTATTAAAGAAATCATTTGGTATCGCACAGGCTGTTTATTTAGCTGATATGTTACTCAGAGAACAGCAACCAGAGCCAAAATTTATTGAACACTTCAAATTAGAAAACGTACTTGAAGCGTTAGAAAAAAGAGCTGCAAAGCTAAGATAATAGGTCGCTTTATCTTATGAAATTTACAGATAGCCACTGCCACTTAGATTTTGAAGCCTTTAACGCAAAAGGTATTTCCTCAACGGTTTCATTACTGGCGCTATGTGCTAAAAAAAACATCCATCAAATTATCGTTCCTGCTATAGCGCCCGACAACTGGGAAAGCGTTTTAGCTTTAGCCAATAATATCCAAGAACAACCACTTAGTGGCTGTAAAGTTTTTTCTTGTTTAGGTATTCACCCCTGGTTTTTAGCTGGCTTACAACAACAGCATCTTGATAAATTAGCGCAAAAAGTTTTGGAAAATAAAACACGTATTATTGCAATTGGCGAGGCTGGCCTAGATAGTGTAATAGCAAAGCAACAAGATAACTTTAACCAGCAAAATCTATTTTTCGAATTTCAGCTTTATCTTGCACAACAGCATCAACTGCCAATTATTGTTCACCACCGAAGAACACATAACGAAACAATAACGCTGTTAAAGCAGATAAAAATTGCACGTGGCGGTATTATTCATGCGTTTTCGGGGAGTTACCAACAAGCTTGCCAATATATAGATTTAGGATTTAAATTAGGTATCGGTGGTACAATCACCTACCCCAGAGCAGAGAAAACGATTAAGGCCATTAAGCGCTTACCCTTGAGTAGTTTAGTACTAGAAACAGATGCCCCCTCAATGCCACTCAATGGTTTCCAAGGGGAAAATAATTCGCCGTTGCGTGTTGTTAACGTTTTCAATAAATTGGTCGAATTACGACAAGAAAGCTCAGAGGTGATAGCCGATAAAATTGAGGGAAACATTTCAACACTGTTTCAGCTTAACGATAAAAACCGTATTAATTAAGTCTTTTATCCATATCATCTAGCCTAAAACCCTGACGACTAAAGCGGTTGAGTCCGCGAGTAAGTAAAAATCCCACCACGCCAGCAATAATCATCATTAACCGTAATAAAGTAAACTGTTGATCATTATTTTTTAATAATTTAGTCGTTAAATAGGTTTTGTCTAAGGTTAAGCGTACATAACCAACTAATGCGTCTTTACGGATTTCGCTCACGAAAGGCACGGAAATTTTACTCTTATTTAATTTATTTTCAGATAAGCCAAAAAGTGCTCTGATACTTTTAGCATTTTGGCTACTAATAATTAATTGTCCCGATAAGTCATAAAGATGAATTTCATTTACAGCCTCAGCTTTTTGAAGTTCATCTACATAATTTTGTAATAATTGCCGACTTTCTTTCGTTTTAACTTCTGAAGTTAATACCGATAAGCCAGCTGAAGCTTGTTGTAAATACTGCTGACCTACATCGTAAAAATGTTGATCAATACTTTGCTTATTCTTGGCTTGGCTATAAATCCATAAATTCATCAGCACAACAATAAACACAATCGCTATAGCTAATTGCATTATTTTATTATAAATAGATGATAATTTAGGGTATAAAGGCTGTTGTGTATGTGTCATAAGCACTGCAAATATATTGATTTTATCTTTACGTTCATTTTTATACTATAGCATTATTCATTGAAAATAATCGCTAAAACTATAATTCACCTAAAAAGGTTATACTGTGTCGATTGCTATCCAACATTTTCCTCTTGAGCATATTCAACAACTTAGCTTAGCTGAGTTCATTCCTTATGGTGGATCAGATAAGTACTTGCCTTGCTTTGCCTCTTTTGAAGATAATTGTTGGCGAATTGACGAACGTTATGCAGCAATAGCAGGCAGTAAAGAAAGTCGTGAGCAAAGTAACCAAACGCTACAAAAGCTTGAACTTATCGTTTTTAGTAATATTCGTCTTGGCCTGCTTAGCCAATTACTCATGAAATGCCAACTATCCGTTTCGGCGCTAAATGCGATTAATATACGAAATAATCTGACGAGTTATCGCTTTATAGTTACGTGCCAACACTTAACGACTGCACGTGAGAGTTTAGTCGACTTTATACTAGAGCATAAAATAGAAGCGGCACTGATTGAAAATGCGCCAAAATTATCACAGCCAGGTATTTTGGTTATGGATATGGACTCAACTACCATAGAAATTGAATGTATTGATGAAATCGCAATTCTCGCTGGTGTAGGTGAGCAAGTTGCAGCAGTCACTGAACTTGCCATGTTAGGCGAGCTTGATTTTGCGCAAAGTTTGCATCAACGAGTGGCAACATTAAAAGACTCCCCAGAAAGTATTTTAGCTGAAGTAGCAAAGCACATCCCGCTGATGAATGGACTGGAAACGCTTGTAACGGTATTAAAAAGTCATGATTGGAAAATTGCCATTGCCTCAGGAGGCTTTACTTATTTTTCGAACCATATAAAAGACTTGCTAGCGCTTGATGCTGCCCACGCGAATACCTTAGAAATCATTGATGGTAAGTTGACTGGTAAAGTTTTAGGTGATGTTGTTGATGCACAAGCCAAGGCTGACTGCTTAGTGGCTTTGCAAAAGCAATATCACTTACCCAAAGAGCAAACTGTCGCCATGGGTGATGGAGCAAACGATTTAGTAATGATGGCTGCTGCGCATTTGGGTGTTGCATTTCATGCTAAACCGCTGGTATTAGCAAAAGCAGACAGTGCCATTAATACTGATGGTCTTGACTGCCTTTTGCATTGGTTAGCATAAAGCGATTTTAACAATTAAGATAACAGCTCATGCCTCACTAAAGTTTCTTGGGTAATATCGTGTAATTGGATTATGCCTGCTACACTCCAAATATCTTGCTCAATCTGTTTGCCACGGTGTATAGCATAAGAGCTGATATAGCTTAATTCTGGGTTTAAATGATCCATATCAGGCTCATCAGTTCTTGAAAGCTTCATCTGGACACAAAAGAATAAACCACGATTGAGCGCTCTAGAAATAAACATCCGCTGCAACATCGGCGATTCTAACTCGCTGGATGTTTTAGTGGTGACTGCTTGATCAATGATTTCATTATCAAGATTAATCGCAATATATAAAATCTCTGATACGGGTTGATCATCAGCTTGCATTTTTTTCAATGATGACGTCATAGCCGTGGTAGCTTTTAAATTATTCAATATTGGGTATAGATTGTAGATTGACCTTCTGTCGCTTAACTGCTGCATCACAGGGAGTAATTTATCTTTTATCGTGCCACAAACAATAGCTTCGAATTTATATCGACTCCCACTGGTTTGTACCATTAAGGAAGGAATAGTTAAACTCCCGCTATAGACGTTGCGCAATGCTTTAGCAAGGCCCGGTATCATCAATGCGTACTCATCGGGGGTTAATTTATCACGATTTTTGGAGATTAATGCTTTAAAAAACGCTCGCCCCATATGTTGATGCTTTTGAACATAAACGCGTAGATTAAGAATGTTTTTATTTTTATTGATACGCATAACTTCATAAGGAAGTACTTTTAAGTCAAAAGCCGAGGTGATTTTTTGTAGTCCTGGGAAAGTTAAGTAGACTACGTCTCCTTTAGTTAACAGAGAAGGTTTATCAAGCTCAAGTTTCAGACCTAAAATAGAGAAATCATGAGATTTACCGCCACGGCGAACGCCTTCTATATCAAGTTCAACCGGTGTCGAATATTTAAATCTTGGTTCTTGTCGCTGATTTTTATAGTTAATTCCAACTTCGTCCATCAACAACGGCAATGTTAGACGTTTATGACCAAAGTTCTTTAAACGACTTGTATCAATGTTTTCAAATGAAAGTTGCTGATACTGATTAGTGGCAACTTTATTGGTCACATCAACGGCTACAACGATGTATGGCAAGTTATTAAGCGTTTCTATTGCATCGTTTGGAATAGGTAGGTTTAGGTATTCATTATTTTTAGATAACGTATTTGATAACGTGAGAGGTGAATGAGCTTTATCTATATCAACATCTATAATCGTTAACTGTGTAATTGCAAAGCTTGTTTTTGACGCAGCAAAACCCAAAAACTGTTTTTTAAAGTCACTGTCGTCATTTAATTGCTGTGTGTCAGCAGTATAAAAGAAATATTTGCCTTGGCTTTTGTGAATAAAGCTATAGACCAGTAACGATTTACCTAGTGCATGGGTATTCTTCATCCTTAATATACGTTCTGGGCTAATTAAACAGTACAACGTAGAGTGGCGATTTTCGTCTTGCCAATATTGAAAAGTTGATTGATTATTATGACAAGTGAGTGCATAACGCGGTAAAAACTCACCGTTTTTATCTTCTATAAATAGAGGTAATTCATTCAATTTAGGTAAAGAAAACTGCTCAAAACTACGCGATTGGATCGCATTTATCGTGTTATCTAAATTAATTTTATAACGGCGTTTATTCCCCTGAATAAACCCCTGTAAAAACTTTTGAAAACCATCCAATGCTTTATCTTTTGAATAAACTCTCGTACAACCTATTAATTGGGTTTTATCAAGTTGTTGAATGTTCTTTACTTCAAAGTGAAAATTATTTTCGTGGCCAAATTGAAACTCATCTTCCAGACCTCTAAAGCGAATTTTTATAGGCTGCCCCACCGTGATATTATTTGGAAAGTTAAAGCGGAATTTAATCCCTTCTACACTAATATCGGAACTTGTACATTCATATTCTTTTTTATCATTTTCTAGCAGTATATCTAGAGTAATAGCGAAGTTCATCCGCTCTTCACTGCGATTATAATAAGGGCCAAAAGTAAACAAATTCGCAGGGTACTGAGCTTTATCGAACACCTTAGCTGCTTCAGTTTTTAAAGGTTTGCTGGTATTACTTTTTTCTTTTTGATAGATAACACGAAAGTTATTTTCGGTATTCATTACCGCTTCATAAACACCAAAAGTATACCCTTTATAAAAAGTGATATTTTCTTGATAAACTTTAATTGCAATATCATCGAGGAAGTGAAGCCTGTCGTCATGTTCAAATGAGCGACATTCGCCATCAACATGCCCGCGTAAGTCAATGAGGCGCGTACATGGCGCAGCTAAACGCTTAAGCTCCATTTTTAACAAGAAGCGCTCCGTTTTAGGAATATGCTGAGTCATCGCGGAAAAATTTGTTTCAAAATCACTTTTTAAAACATTACCGCGAAACTGTTCAACTATTTTTTGGTACTTCGAAAAATCTGTAGTCATTTACACTTTGAGTTCTTTGTTGTAACACTTATTATAAGCAGTAAAATGAAAGCAATAAACTTTCATTTTCGTAGAATGAATTTACTATAAATTAATTCACGATAGAATACATCAACAATGACAATCATAAATATCATTGAAAATAATATGTTATCTGGGCACTCGTCATCTTAACAACATATACCAATAGTAATTAAAGCAATAATTATGCCCAGTAATAAAAAATATGACAAAATAAATCATACGATGTTTATCATAACGATCAAACTGATTGTGCGGCTTAGTTAGCACAATGTACTTACTATAAGGCATACAATAGTATTTCGAGCATTAAAGGCTAAAGTAGTCCACAAGATTAAATTAACATGATTTACATGGGTATTAGGCCCTAACGAACTGAAAGTTCAAACTATTGACATGATTATTTTGGCTTACTTGAATAAGATTTAAGGTAAAACTGACTGTCGCTATAGAACCTTAAATGGTTATAAAGCCGTTTTGCCCCTTATCTCAAATTTTAGAGACCGAACCAGCTATAAGATTTAGTAATATTTTGTGTCGTTAGTTTATTAGGTTCAAGTCGGCTAGTGTAGTGCACAAGGACGTTATTTAAACGATACTCGCTGAGGATTATTTAAAATATTGTAGAAAGTATCTGCATGGGAGCAGATACTTATTGTTTTACTGAAAGTAAAATTAGGATATTGATACATTATATATTTTTTATATCAATCATATTATCTTTAGTTGCAGCAATACGCTCTCGTTCTTTGCGTTTATCACAAGGGTTGTCACAATTACACGACTTGTCAATTCCCACCGACGATAAACCACCACAACTGCCCGCTAAAGACTTCTGCTGAAATATATAACCCACTGACATTGCAACAACAACGACAAGAAAAAAACCTAAAGTGATCATAAAAATCATCATAAAATTAACCTACTACTTTCTTGAAAATGTAAAATATATAAACAGTAATTCGTGATTACTCATTACTTCAAATATTGCATGAATTTTACCGTGCTTTGCTCAACAAAGCCATGATCGGTTTTGGCAATAATGTAAGCGGCAATATCATTTTCCTCAGCAAAAGCTATCGCCTTTTCCTCACCCATAACCATCATGGCTGTTGACAAACCGTCAGCCGTCATCGAAGACGGATGAATAACCGTTACTGAAACTAACTTATGATTGATAGGTTTACCTGTACTGGGGTCAATAATATGTGAAAAACGTTGCCCATCAGCTTCATAATAATTACGATAATCACCAGAGGTAGCTACAGCATTATTTTTTGGTATGATGACTTGATGAATAGAGCGGTGTTCTCCCGTCGGGTCTTGAATAGGTTTTTCAATAGCGACATGCCAAAGCTCGCCAGTATGCTTAAAGCCTTTAATTCGCATTTCTCCGCCAATTTCAATAAGATAATTAACTACGCCCTTTTCTTCTAAATATTCAGCGACTAAATCAACACCATAACCTTTAGCTATGGTTGATAAATCAACATATAGGTTCGGTATTTTTTTAGAGAGTTTATTGCCTGTTAAGGTCAACTCTGCCAGTCCTATTCTTTGACGTGCTGCAAGCAAAGCTTCATCACTTGGAATAGTATCGGGACGATATTCTGGGCCAAAACCCCATAAATTAACTAATGGGCCTACTGTAACATCTAACTTGCCTTCACTTAATTGGCCTAAACGAATTGCCTCTTTAATAACACGCGTTAAACCTACAGATATTTCAACCGACGCCAGTGATGTCGATTTATTAAACCGTGATAATTCAGAGTCGTCTATATAAGTAGACATTTCTTGGTTTAATTGCACCAATAAAGCATCAATGCCAGTATGTAATTGTTGAGTATCAACCGCATTATTTTTAATCACGACTTTAATATTATAAGTGGTGCCCATAGTACGACCTTGCAGCAGAACTTCTTGCTTACTCAAGTCACTGCTTGGAAAACATCCCGCTAAAAAAATCAGCGTAAACACGAGAATTATTACTTTTGATTTAATCATTTCAATACCCATAAATTTATTATTTATGTAAATCGTTTACCGAAAACGTCTTATATAAATAATAAAAGACGACAAGAGTCGTCTTTTATTTGAAGCTTTCATTCATTGAATCATTGTTTAATTTAAACGCTGTATATTGCCTTTAGTTCGAGAAGGCTGCGCGGAGTTGACGTTAGTCAATGAGCACAGCCGACGACGAAATAAAGCCAGTAGGCAAGTTAAAGTAAACGATTAGCCGCCGAAGTCATCTAGCATGATGTTTTCGTCTTCTACGCCTAAGTCTTTAAGCATATGAATAACGGCAGCATTCATCATTGGAGGACCACACATGTAGTACTCACAATCTTCTGGTGCTTCATGATCTTTTAAATAGTTTTCATAAAGTACATTATGAATAAAACCTGTCATGCCTTCCCAGTTATCTTCAGCTTGTGGGTCTGATAACGCAACATGCCATTTGAAGTTGTCATTATCAGCGGCTAAACCGTTGTAATCATCTTCATAGAACATTTCACGCTTAGAGCGAGCACCATACCAGAACGACATTTTACGCTTAGATTGTAAACGTTTAAGTTGATCAAAAATGTGTGAACGCATTGGCGCCATACCGGCACCACCACCAATAAAGACCATTTCATTATCTGTTTCTTTAGCGAAAAACTCGCCAAATGGACCAGAAATCGTGACTTTATCGCCAGGCTTAAGACTAAAAATATATGATGACATTTTACCTGCTGGTAAATGTAAACGTCCTGGAGGCGGCGTAGCAATACGCACGTTAAGCATAATAATGCCTTCTTCTTCAGGGTAGTTAGCCATTGAGTATGCACGTAACGTTGGTTCATCAACTTTTGATTCAACATCAAAAAAGCCAAAATGATTCCAATCGCCTTTGTACTGTTCATCAATATCAAAATCACTATATTTAACGTGATGAGCTGGTGCTTCTATCTGAATATAACCACCGGCTTTAAACGGAACAGATTCACCATTAGGTATTTGAAGCTTAAGTTCTTTAATGAAAGTGGCTTGGTTATCATTAGAGATAACTTCACATTCCCATTGTTGAACACCAAAGATCTCATCTTCTACTTCAATGACCATGTCTTGTTTAACAGCAACTTGACAGGCTAAGCGACAACCTGTTTTAGCTTCACGCTTAGTGATATGACCAGTTTCAGTTGGCAGAATATCACCACCACCTGAATGCACGTCAACACGACATTGACCACAAGTACCACCACCACCACATGCAGAAGGAATAAAAATCCCTTGGTCTGCTAAAGCGCCAAGAAGCTTGCCACCAGCAGCTGTTACTACTGATTTATTTGGGTCGCCATTTATACTAATTGTTACGTCACCTGAAGAGACTAACTTAGATTTAGCAAATAAAATCACTAAAACTAATGCTAACACTATCGCGGTAAACATCGATATGCCGAGAATGATTTCCATCGACTTTTCCTTAAATTATCTAGGGCCTAAGCTCAAATTACTTTTGGTAATAAGTCACTTAGACCGATATTTGCCTAAAGTGAAATACCACCGAAAGAAAGAAAGCCAAAAGCCATCAATCCTGCGGAGATAAACGTGATACCTAAACCTTTCAAACCGTCTGGCACGTCAGAATATTTCATCTTTTCGCGTATGGCGGCCAATAACACAATAGCTAACATCCAACCAACACCAGAGCCAATGCCGTAAACAACACTTTCACCCAAAGTTAAGTTTTTCGCTACCATGAAAGATACCGCACCAAAAATTGCACAGTTAACAGTGATTAAAGGTAAAAATATACCTAACGCTTGATACAAAGCAGGAAAATATTTATCTAAAATCATTTCCAAAATTTGTACCAAAGCGGCAATAACACCGATAAAGGTAATAAATGATAAAAAGCTTAAATCAATTGAATCTTTCTGCTCAGTAATACCCATCATGCTGTCTAAAGCACCTGGAGCTAAAATAGCTTGATAGATAATTTGGTTAGCTGGAACAGCTAAACCTAATACCACGACCACCGCAACACCCAGACCAATGGCTGTACTTACCTTCTTAGACACCGCTAAGAAAGTACACATACCCAAGAAGAAGCTTAACGCCATATTCTCAATAAATATGGTTTTAATAAAAATACTTAAATAATGTTCCATGGGGCTAATCCTTCTCTACTTGTTCTGGTTTCCACTGGCGTACAGCCCAGATGATTAAACCAATAATGAAGAATGAACTAAATGGTAAGACTAATAAGCCATTACCTTGGTACCAACCATCGTTTTGAACTAATTTAAATACTTCAATACCAAAGATCTCACCAAAACCAAATAATTCACGGAAAAAAGCAACAACCATCAAAACTGCGCCGTAACCTAAACCGTTACCAATACCATCTAAAAAGCTAACACCCGGCTTTTCTTTCATAGCAAAGGCTTCTGCACGGCCCATTACAATACAGTTAGTAATGATCAAACCAATGAAAACTGACAACTCTTTCGACAACTGATAAGAGAAGGCTTTTAACACTTGGTCAACCACAATGACTAATGACGCTATAATCGCCATTTGCACAATAATACGCACACTTGATGGAATATGATTACGAACAAGTGAGATAAAAAAGTTAGAAAAGCCAGTAACTAGCATTACCGCTATGGTCATAACCAAAGCGTTTGCCATTGAACTGGTTACCGCTAGAGCAGAACAAACACCTAGTACCTGTAAAGCGATAGGGTTGTTATCTACAATAGGTCCAAATAGTACTTTTTTAGTATCTGAAGACATTAGTTCATCTCTCCTTCGCTAGCAACACTGCGGAATTTAGTAATAAAAGGTCCATAACCTTGCTCACCTAACCAAAAATGTAAAGTATTTTGCACGCCATTACTGGTTAAGGTAGCACCTGACAATGCGTCAACACCGTGAACATCACCGGCTTTAGCACCACCTTTAATCACTTTAATAGCCACTTCACCGCTATCATTGTAAATTTGCTTACCTGGCCATAAAGCTTTCCACTTAGGGTTAAGTACTTCAGCGCCTAAACCAGGAGTTTCCTTTAAGTCAGAATAAATAAGACTACGAACGGTATTTAAATCTGGCGCTAAACCAATATAACCGTACATTAAGTCCCACAGCCCTGAACCAACAATAGGTAAAACCAAAGTATTTAGCTGACCTTGCTCATTATTAACTAAGTAAACAACAGCGCGGTTAGCACGGCGATTAATACCCGCGGTATCGTTAGTAAGCTTTGAGCTTTTAGCGGTATCACGAGCGTCTGCACGTTCGTCAAATATATCGGTGTTACCTTCAATAATTTTCCCTGAATCTAGGTCAATCATTTTAGCAACAACATACTTGTTGTAAGTACCAACAATATCAGTACCTGCTTTTTCTAATAAGCCGGAAGCTTCAAGAATTTTAGTTTGCTTATCAAGTAGTTTATTAGCTTGTTGTAATGGTTTTAAGCTAATCGCAGCAACAGAGACTAACGCAGCACAAACCAGACAAACTAAAAACACAAAGCCGATTGTTTTAATTGGAGTTTCTTTATTACTAGACATTACGAGCGAGCCTCCGTTTGATATTCCCTTGAACAACAAAATAGTCGAAAAGAGGGGCGAATAAATTAGCGAATAAAATAGCTAACATAATTCCTTCAGGGTATGCCGGGTTAACTACACGTATGAGTACAACCATTACACCAACTAATGCACCAAACCAGTATTTACCAGTATTAGTAAAAGACATAGTGACAGGGTCAGTAGCCATAAACATCATACCAAAAGCAAAACCACCTGTGACTAAATGCCAGTACCATGGCATAGCAAACATTGCGTTAGTATCGCTACCAATACTGTTAAACAGTAATGAAGTGAACACCATACCGGCGAAAACACTTAAAACAATACGCCACGAAGCAATACCTTTATACAGAATGTATGCACCACCTAGGAAAATAGCAGCTGTTGATACTTCACCCATAGAACCTGGGATAAAGCCCAAGAAGGCATTCCACCAGTTAGTATTGATTGCAAAATCAACCGATCCTGGAATGGCTGCTGCTGCTGCACTTAATGGTGTCGCACCTGAGTAACCATCAATAGCAACCCAAACAGCATCGCCTGATAGTTCGCCTGGATAAGCAAAAAATAGGAATGCACGACCCGCTAGCGCAGGGTTCAAGAAATTTTTACCTGTACCACCAAATATTTCTTTAGCGATAACAATACCGAAAGTAATACCGATAGCAACTTGCCATAATGGGATTGTTGCAGGCAATATCAAGGCAAACAAAATTGAGCTAACAAAGAAACCTTCGTTAACTTCATGCTTGCGCACTGAAGCAAATAAAACTTCCCAGAAGCCACCAACGATAAAGGTAGTCGCATAAATAGGTAAGAAGAACATTGCTCCATAAAGCATCATGCCGAAGACACCAGAGTCAGCCGATAAGCTACCTCCTAGGAATTCGAACAAGCCTACTTGCCAAGTATCTGGTAAAGCATAACCAGCAGCTAAAGCGTCAGCTGCTTGAAAACCAATGTTGTACATACCAAAAAACATAGCAGGGAAAACAGCTAACCATACCGTGATCATGATACGTTTTAAGTCAATACTATCACGAACGTGGGTAGCACCTTTGTTCACTTGACCTGGAGTAAATAAACCAGTGGCTACCGCTTCGTATAAAGCGTACCACGTTTCTAGCTTACCGCCTTTTTCAAATTGCGGTTCAATATCTTCAATATACTTTTTCAAGCCCATGTCTAACCTTCCTTCTCTATTGTGGTTAGGCATTCACGAAGAATAACGCCATAATCTGTTTTGCCTGGGCAAACAAATGTACATAAGGCTAAATCTTCTTCATCAAGCTCTAAAGCACCAAGTTGCTGCGCGCTGTCTGTATCGCCGGCACATAAATCACGCAATAACATTGTTGGGAGAATATCTAATGGCATCACACGTTCAAAGTTACCAATTGGCACCATGGCACGAGGACTACCGTTAGTTGTTGTGGTCATATTGAATAATTTCTTCGGGAAGAAATGAGACATATATGCACGTGTTACCGAGAACTTATTAGGGCCTGGGTACATGTAACCAATAAACTCTTTTTCGCGACCTTCTAAAATCAACGAAATTTGCACATGGTAGCGACCTAAATAAGCGTGAACACCTTTTGCTCTTGCTCCTGAAAGTAAAGAACCAGAAACAACACGTAATTCACCGTCAGTAAATTCACCAGCAATTAAATCGTCGGTGTTAGCACCTAAAATAGTACGCACTAAACGAGGGTTCTTAGCGGCAGGACCAGCAAGTGAAATAATACGCGTATTATTTAACTCTCCAGAGAGAAACAGTTGACCAAAGGCGATAACATCTTGATATCCTAAGCTCCATGCAGACTTATCAGCACTTACTGGCTTTAAGAAATGCATGTGTGTACCCACTAAACCCGCAGGATGTTTCCCTGCAAATTCATTAACTTGTACATTAGCTTCTACAGGAATATTTGCACCAGGGGCTTTACTAACAAACACTTCACCAGTCGTTAAACGAGAAAGTACAGTTAAACCATTCTTAAAGGCTTCACTTTGTTCATTAATAATCATTTCAGGGTTAGCGGCTAGTGGATTAGTATCCATAGCACTAACAAAAATGGCGGTGGGCGTTGAATCAATAGCGGGAACTTTACTAAAAGGACGTGTTCGTAATGCTGTCCACAAACCTGAATTAACAAGGTTAGCAACAACGTCTTCACGTTTTATTGAGCTAAGTTCATTAGCCGCGTATGAAGTAAAAGTTTCTTGCTCATCGCCGTCAATTTCAATAACGACTGATTGCAAAACACGTTTTTCACCACGATTGATTTCTTTAACAACACCGGCAACATGAGCTGTGAATTTAACGCCAGGGTTCTTTTTATCTTCAAAAAGAACCTGACCTTTTTTGACACGATCATCCACTTTAACAAACATGGTTGGTCGCATACCCACAAACTCTTCACCTAATGTTGCAACGGTTTTGATGGCGTTGCCATCATGGATTACCTGCTGGGGAGAACCAACGACAGGAACATCCAGACCTTTTTTTATTGTAATCATAAACACATGCACTACTTTTGATGGGAGTATCAAAACCATAAAGTTACTTACGTAATTAAACTCTTTTACGATCACTCGTGACTGAAGTCTGATAGGTAAGGAAATTATTGATTTTAGTGTATTTCAGTAAGTACTTCTTTTTTAGCAACAACAATAATTGCTTGAAAATAAAAAGACCCACTGGCTCTAAGTTAAAATTTCTGGCGCGATTTTAACACAAAAACTCTAAGGCTATCTACGATCTCTGTTACTTTAAATTACAATTTAGCTGAATATTTTATATTTCGCTCATTTATCAAGCAAATAATTTATAATGGCGAAAAAAGCCGACATTTTATGTCGGCTTTTTTAGTTAGCACTAATATCTAATAATGCAACTTAACCGTTATAAAAGATGCTTAATTTCTGTCATTGTATTTACATCCGCTTCGTAATCGACACCTTCAATGCTAAAGCCAAATAACTTCAAAAACTCTTGATGATAACCAACATAATCAGTTAATTCGTCAATTGTATCGGAATCTACGGTATTCCAAATATTAGTTACTCGTTGCTGAACACTCTCTTCTAGCTCTTTATGATTTTGACGGTAACGATTTTGATCATCTAAACGTGGAGTTTTGCTATATATATTATCAACAAATAGGTTCTGAATTTGCTCAATACAACCTTCATAGGTGCCATCAGCTTTCATCACTTTAAACATTGCTGAAATATAAAGTGGCATAATAGGTATCGCTGAACTTGCCTGTGTAACCACTGCATTTAATGAAGTCACATGCGCTTCCCCCTTGAGCTCAGCCGTTGCATTATTAATGGCTGCTGCTGCACGGTCTAAATCTTCTTTCGCTTTACCAATGGTTGCTTTGCCGTATATTGGCCACGTTAACTCTTTACCAATATATGTATAAGCTACTGATTTAAAACCTTTAGAAAGAACACCCGCTTCATGCAATGCCTTAATCCATAATTCCCAGTCAGCGCCACCCATTACATCGATGGTGCCTTGTATTTCAGCTTCGTTTGCCGCTTCCACCGAGATTTCATCAATAACACGCTTTGAGGTATTTAAATTTTTAGTGGTTACACTTTGCCCGATAGGTTTAAGCGTTGAAGAATAAACTTCACCGGTATCGGGATCAGTACGACGAGGTGAAGCAAGCGAGTAGACAATCAAATCAATTTCACCTAATTCAGCTTTGATGGTTTCAATCGCTTTAGCTTTTATTTCATGTGAAAACGCATCGCCATTAATATTTTTTGACCAAAGGCCAGCGGCCTCTGCTGAATTTTGAAAGGCTGACGTATTATACCAACCGGCACTAGCTGTTTTCTTTTCAGTAGGTGGTTTCTCGAAGAAAACACCTAATGTTTTAGCATTATTACCAAATGCAGCGGTAATACGAGAAGCTAAACCATAACCCGTAGAAGCACCGATAACTAAAACATTTTTCGGTTTAGCATCTGCTTGTTGATGAGATTTCACATAAGATATTTGCTCGTGAACATGAGCTTCACAACCGGCTGGATGTGCATTTGTACATATAAAACCACGAATTTTAGGTTTGATAACCATAAGAAGACCTTTTAATTAATACTATTTTTATCACCAAACGACTTGGCGATTTAGCCATTATTCAATATTTATTACGACATAAATTCAAAAATTGCCGCATAGTTTACGCTGCTGAAAGAAAAATGAGGTATGACCAGTAGTTCTTTGAACTCTAAATCAATAAGAAAAGCATCTCTCATTTTGATATTATGTTTTTAATATTAGCGATTATACTGCGTTGTTCTCTAAAAACGCGCTAACCCAACCCCCTATTTTAACATAGACACTGTTATTTCTTGCTTGCTCAGCTAATACGCCAAGAATTTAACGTTTAACGTTTAACGTTTTCATCACTTCGAGTGGAAGTTTAAGTAATTTCACATGATGATTTAACTAAAGTTTTCAAACCATATTAATTGTTATTTACCTTTTGAGTAAAGAAGAATAAATATTGGTAATTAACGAGAAGTGAATACAATGATGACGCAGAGGAAGATTACATGTAAAAACACTAACAATGCTAATTAGTGTTTTACAGTGGGTTAATTCAATAAATTATGCCGACTTTTTCCCGCCTCCTAAACATTTAGGTGAGAGCGGAGTATTCTCTGCATAATACTTATCCCACTCATCTTTAGTATAAGTATGAAGTGCTAAAGCATGTATTTTTTCAGCGAGCTCTATTGAAAGTAGTGAATTAATAGCACGGTGGCGTTTTATTAAACGCTCGCCAATAAAGTCATCCGTAACAATGATCACCTTAAAATGAGACTCACTGCCTGGCGCAACATTATGTTGATGGCTTTCGTTAATAACATCGAGATGTATTGGAGAAAATGCGGACAGAAGTTTTTGTTCAATTACAGCTTCAATGGTCATTATTATATCCCTGACATTTTTTTCTAGAGGTAGAATGATTTTAGTTTATTACCGTGAATATACCATCAGTCTGGATGGCTATATAAATTTAACTTGCCTAAATAGCGAGTAAACAGTTGGCTTTGTTGATAAAAGATTTTTCATCTTATTTATAAAATAATTTTTAACAACTCATCACAACTATCACTGGCTCAATTACCTATATTTTGTCACAATAGCTGACATTCTTCTAGGTGAAAATCGAACCTCTTCATTATGATCAGCCCTTTTATTGTCAACGCGGATGGCGTTTACGACAAGAACCTTTTTTTAGACCGATTCCCTGTTGGCCAAGTTAACCGAGCATTGGTTGCTTGGGATGCAGCCGACGAATATTTGATCAATTATGTTAATGAACAAAATTTAGCTGATAGTCATCACAACTTATTAATTTTCAATGATAGTTTTGGTGCGATTACCGCTAATTTTACTCAGGCAAACGTGACAACCGTTTCCGACTCTTGGATCAGTAATCAAGGCTTACAATATAATATTGAACAAAATGGTTTATCGCTTGAAAATATTAGCCAATTAAGTAGCTTAGATAACCTGCCAGAGAATATAACGGTTGTGTTATACAAAATACCTAAAAGTAAATCGCTAATGATTGATCAACTTTTAGCTATTAAGGCTAAATATAATCAGAAACTTATTTTTGTTGCTGCGGATAAAGCTAAAGATATTCACAGCTCAACATTAAAATTATTTGAAAAGTATTTAGGCACAACAAAAACATCTTTAGCGGTAAAAAAGGCACGTTTAGTCTTTTCTCAGCTTGATAATACACAAATATTTGCTTCACCTTTTCCTACTCTTTGGCCCTTAGAAAACACACCGTTTTCTATCAGTAATCACTCTGGCGTGTATGCCCGTGAAAAGCTTGATATTGGTGCTCGTCACTTTATGAAAAATCTTCCTGAAGTAAATGCGGGTACAAAGGTTATTGATTTAGGCTGCGGCAATGGCGTTATAGGCTTAACTGTATTAGCACAACAACCTGAAGCTTTCATCACTTTTGTTGATGAATCCTATATGGCTGTCGCTTCTGCCAAGACTAATATCAGTCAAAATTTACCTGAGCAGTTAGCGCAATGTCAGTTCGTCATTAATGACTGCTTAGCTGACGTAGAACCTAATAGTGTTGACTTAATTTTGTGTAACCCGCCTTTTCATCAGCAAAACGCGACAACGGATCATATTGCCTGGCAGATGTTCCGTGATAGTCATAGAGCATTAAAGAATGGTGGTGAATTACGTATTATAGGTAACCGACAATTAGGTTACCATATTAAGCTAAAACGACTTTTTGGTAATGAAAAACTTATTGCCAGCAACGATAAGTTTGTTACTCTTTCAGCCATAAAATAATAGGATTAAACAAATCATGAAAAATATATTTGTTAATAATAACGTAAAAACGCTAGCAGTAAGCACATTATTAGTTTTACTCACCGCTTGTGCCAACAAACCTACTCACGTGGTTATTGCACCTGATTTAAGCATTACTAATACCGCATCAAACCAAAGTAATTATCAAAATAAGCAGGCAAGTTTAACGGTTACTGATATGCGCACAGCTCAACACGTTGTACAAATTTTAAGAAAAGATGAAGCTGCCGAAGTTTATTCAAGCCAACAACCGTTAAACCAAATTATTGAGCAAACATTAACCGCCGAATTTAAAAAGCAAGGCCTAGAAATTAATGCCCAAGCGGGAAATATTATTGAAATCATTATTGATAATGGCTTAATAAGCGTGCAACAAGAAATGATAAAATATAAAGTGAATAATGAATTAGTGATCCGCGTAACCGTAAATAATGGCGCACAAACCTTGAGTAACACTTTTAAAGTACGTGGTACAAGCGAAGGCCCATTAAAAGCTGACATTGCGGTATTAGAGCGAGACTTTAGCCAGCAACTTACTCAACTTTTATCACAAGTTATTACTAACAGTGAAATTCAACGCTTTATAAAATAACGATTAACTACTCTTAAAGAAGCAATAATGATGAAACATTTACTTTTCTTATTTATATTTTTATCGACGACTATATCAGCAACGAATATTGCTATTGATCCCAACAACTTATTTCCAAAAGTAAAATTAGAAACGTCAAAAGGAATAATTATTGTTGAACTCGATCGTATTCGCGCTCCGTTAACCGTTGATAATTTTTTAACGTATGTCGTTAAAGGTGAGTATAACAACACGATATTTCATCGTATTGTCACCAACTTTATCGTCCAAGGCGGAGGTTACGATGAGAACTTCAATTTAAAAAAAGTTGATGGCGATATTGCTAATGAATCAGGCAACGGTTTAAAAAATGAAATAGGCACTATTGCCATGGCAAAAGAAAATCGCCCACACACGGCTAATCGTCAGTTCTTCTTTAATGTGGCAGACAATAAAAGCCTAGATCCTGGCCGTCGTTGGGGATATGCGGTATTTGGCACCATTGTCGAGGGACAAGAAGTTGTAAATGCTATGAACTTAGCCAAAACAGAGTACAGCGATGCTATGGGCTGGGATGATGTTCCAATAGAGCCAATAACATTGATCAAAGCAACTTTGCTGCCCGCGGAATAGGTTTAACAGTTCAATTTAAAAAGAGTTTAACAGACAATATATTTCTTTATGAAATGGCAATAATAAAGGTTTTTTTTTGATTATTATTGCCTTTAAATAGAATTAATTTGTCTACACCTTTGACAAATTCTTTTTAATCTACGATATATAAGGTAGTAAATTAGCCATTCAACGACTCATAAAGTTTCAATAAAGCGCTAGCTACTTTCCTATTTCCGATTATTTAAACAGAAGAGCAAACTGAGGGTGTCATGATAATAGAGCCGTTTATCAACGAAAAAACACTGCAAATTGCTTATTATATTAACGCAGTGATTAATCAATCATTACATTACACTGAACTAGACACATTTATTATTGATACCATGGAAGAGTGGACATTACTCAAAGTAAATGATGAAACACCGGGAAGTGCTAAAGAACGCGTTTTTTGGCACTTAGTTCATGAAATGAGTTTACACGGTGCTCAGTCGCTTAATCACGACTTATATTTCAAAAGTGAGATAACCACCTGTTTAGATTTCTTCAGCGGTACGGGTAGTTATCCAATCGACTGTATTGGCTGGCGTCCTTTACCTTAACCATCTTGATTCTATTCACTCAATCTTCATAGAACTTAAGAATAAACTTCTGTTTTCAATGACATTTTGATAGCCTATCGGTACGAATTTTTTTCTAGGCATATGCATGACAACTCCACAAACATTCAAAGAAGCTATTTTTAATAAAAGAATGTTGATCTGTATTTTTACCGGATTCACCTCGGGCTTGCCCTTATTTATTTTATACCAGCTGGTACCTGGTTGGTTAAGATCAGAAGGCGTCAGTCTTGTTGAAATAGGTTTATTCTCCTTAATTGGTATTCCCTATGTTTGGAAGTTTATTTGGTCCCCTTTAATGGATAGATACTCTTTTCCAATGCTCGGTCGACGACGTAGCTGGATGCTTGCTACCCAGATTTTATTACTGTTTACTATTGCTGGTTTTGGTTTTATAGACCCTAATATTAATATTTGGTCAGTAGCTTACCTAGCTGCAGCGGTTGCTTTTTTTAGTGCTAGTCAAGATATTGTCCTCGATGCGTATCGTAGAGAACTATTACTTGAACATGAGCTAGGTTTAGGAAATTCTATACATGTTCAAGCTTACAGATTATCAGGCTTAGTTCCTGGCTCATTAGCTTTCATATTAGCAGACCATATCAGTTGGCAATCCGTCTTCCTGATAGTTGCTGCTTTTATGCTAATAGGTATTTTATTGACACTCTTTATTAAAGAAACCAAAAGCGAACACTTGGCTCCTAAAACGTTACATGATGCTGTTGTCTTGCCCTTTCGAGATTTTATTACACGAAAAGGCGTGAAAAGTGCTTTGCAGATCCTGACTTTTCTATTTTTATATAAATTAGGTGACAGTATGGCTACAGCCCTCCAAACGCCATTTTTTATAGACTTAGGCTTTACTAAAACAGAAATTGGTGTTGTTGCTAAAACCGCCTCACTTATTGCGATGACAATTGGGCTTGCCATTGGCGGGATAGTCATGATCAAACTTAGTATTAATAAAGCATTATGGTTATTTGGTTTTGTACAAATTATCAGTATTTTAGGTTTTGCTGCTCTAGCAGAAATAGGTCACAACACCTATGCTTTAGCCTTTGCTATGGGTTTCGAATACTTAGGTGTTGGCCTAGGTACAGCAGCATTTACAGCATTTATAGCCAGAACGACCAACCCAGCTTTCGCTGCAACACAATTTGCACTATTTACGGCGTTGACTGCTTTACCTCGAACTTTTGCCAACGCGACAACAGGTCTTATTGTTGAACAAATAGGGTGGACATCATTCTACTTTTTATGTACTTTCCTCGCGATACCTGGAATGCTGATGTTATTCAAGGTTGCTCCCTGGAGCGAACAAGTCCCCTTAAATATAAAAAATAAAACAGAGGAATTAATATGATCAAGTTGTTCTTTCTCCTTCCCATTATTATGTGTCTTTTTTGGTGGAGATATTTAGATGCTAAAGGCTTTAGCGTAAAAGAAGGTGTGAAAGGCTTTGCGTATATCATTGCTTTAAATACGGTGCTAATCGGATTCCTTGTGATGATGATATATGTAACTCACGGATGACGGGGCCAGTTACCCTGATACCAAATCCGTCATCGTGATAACACCTCCGTCATCCTGAACTTATTTCAGGATCTCGCCGTTAACACCATAAAAATAAATACTGAAATAAATTCAACATGACGGAAAAGGGATAACTAGACACTGCTCAACTGAACCCAACCTAGTTTTTTGATATTAACTTCGTCATCCAGATACCGCCTCCGCTAACCTGATACTGACTCCGTCATTCTAATAACGCCCCCGTCATCCTGAACTTGTTTCAGGATCTCGTCGTTAATAACACAAAAAAAAGCTTACTCAAAAAATGAGTAAGCTTTTTACATTCAATATTTTCTGACTTTTAAATTAAAAAATAGATCTAAATGATGAGCGCCCGCTTCGACGTGTAGAACGACGGTTTCTCATACGACTGTGAAGTTCACGACGCTTTGAATCTAACCACTCTTCACGCGTAACTTTTGCATCGCCACTACGACCTTCTTCACGGCTGCGATAAGCGCAAAATTCTTCAAATGCTTCGATATCATCTTTTAGTTCTTCAGCAACTAATTCAATCATAATTGCATCGTCTAAAAAGCCTAATACAGGAATATGATCTGGAACTAAATCTTCTGGATCACTAAAATAAGCCAAAGCACTTAGCACATCAGCGCGCTCTTCAGCTGGAATTTTCCATTCAGAGTCTTCTATCATCGCCACTAAAGTTTCAAGCTTTTGAATGCGTTCGCTTACAAATTCAGGAACACTTCCTTTTATATCTTGGCTAATTTTCTTAGCGTTACTTAAAATAAGTGCTTCACTAAGTTTTGCAGCTCCTGATTGTGCTTTACGCATTACATCACGGAAGTGGTCTAAGTCTGATTCTGTTAATTCAAATTTAACTTCAAACGCCATTATAATTCTCCTGTATTTGGCTTTTCTATTTACTGTACTTTATTTGTATTGCTTCTTTAGTTTAATAAAAGTAGTACATTTAATACACTTTTTTATTCTGAGAGTAAACTTAACAGATAGTTACACAGACAGCACTAAGTTAACTTAAATTTTTTGTAAAAAATTATAACTTTTCGTTTACACTTTTTATAAACATAATGCTATGATTTTATTATATTGTTTCTAGCAACCTGCAAATACTTTTATGCAAAATAACGAGTTAGTTGAAAAAAATAGTGATGTTGCCCTCAATGCATCCTTACCTGACAAGCCTGAACACTTTAAAGTCTCAGATGATCATCAATGTGAAAATTGCCATCAACCACTCAGTGGTCCTTTCTGTGCTCAGTGTGGTCAACAAGCCGAGTCAACATTAAAGTATTTTTGGGTGGTTATATTACATTTACTTGATGATATTTTTAGTTTCGATTCACGAGCTGCTCGCACTATACTGCCATTACTTGCTCGTCCTGGTTTTTTAACCAACGAATATATCGCCGGAAAGCGTGTACACTATGTTCCTCCTCTACGTTTGTATCTATTTGTGAGTATTGTCTTTTTTATTACCTTAAAGTTTTTTGTTCTTAACGATAATAATAATATTTTGAATGTTAACGACAATCAAACATCAATAACGATGGCAAAAGATCACCTCGCTCTATTAGAAGAAAATAAACGTAAAGCAATAGAAGCAATACCTATTAACAGCGATAAACTAATAGTAATAACAAATGACATAGCAAAATTTTCAACATTTTTGTCTGATATCAATAAGGACGAAAGCTTGAATAAAAATAAACTGCTAATTGATATGACCAAAAAACTAGTCGATTTAGAGTTAAGACAATTTAATGATGGTCACCCCCTAGAAGGTAAGAAAAAAGAACGGTATGAGTTATTAACGTCAAACATTATTAAAATTAAAAATGGGGAAAAACTCGATAAAACAGTTAGCCCTGTGGTAATCAGTAACAATGCTGATGGAACGCTAACTTTTGATTTTTTGAGTGAAGATAGTAATAAAAAACTTAATACTTTTACCGAGTCTCTCACCAAGAAAGCAGAGAAAGCCTTCCACTCTGACACCACGCCATTAGTACAAGAGATTATTGGAAAGTTACCACAGCTAATGTTTATTTTACTGCCTCTTTTTGCCATATTGTTAAAGATAATGTTTATCTTTTCAAAGCGTCTTTATATGGAGCATTTAACTGTTGCTTTACATAGCCACAGCTTTATTTTCTTTACTATATTATTAGTAGAATTACTCGATGTCTTTTCTGACTATAGTGAAACAGCCATACCAGGACTTACGGGTAGCATTGAGTTTGCCAGTAAAGCGTTATTGCTTTGGATCCCTATTTATTTATTCATCATGCAAAGGCGAGTCTATAAACAAGGCTATTTATTCACCTTTATAAAATATACGGTTATCGGTAGTGCTTATATGGTATTAATTACTTTAACTGGTGTTATTGCTTTTATCTGGGGCTTAACTGATATTTAAATAACAGTTCCACTTACCCTGAACTAATACTAACTCCGAACATATACGTTCATTGGCATCCATGCCACCACGTTATTGCATCCATGGATGGAGGTACTTATGATTTGTCGGGAACAAAAATCATGACCGTTGACGTGCATGGATGCACTAATGCCTAGAAAGACAGGATGTCTGGGAGAGGCCACCATGAACATAAAAGCCGGATAAGTAATTAACTTATCCGGCTTTTTTTAATGTTTTATTAGTGACTTATAAAGCGCTATATATCAACCCTACTCAGCTAAAGGACGCATATGAGGGAACAATATAACGTCTTTAATTGTTGGTGAGTCCGTAAACAACATCACCAAACGGTCAATACCAATACCTTCACCCGCTGTTGGCGGCAAACCATACTCAAGTGCTTGTATATAGTCTTCATCATAATGCATCGCTTCATCATCACCAGCGTCTTTACCTGCCACTTGGTTTTTGAAACGTGCTGCTTGGTCTTCTGCATCGTTAAGCTCAGAAAAACCATTGGCTAATTCACGGCCACCAACAAAAAATTCAAAACGATCAGTAATAAATGGGTTGTCATCATTACGACGTGCTAATGGTGAAACTTCCCATGGATATTCAGTAATGAAAGTAGGTTGGTCAAGCATATGCTCGGCAACTTCTTCAAATATTTCACAAACATATTTACCAGCACCCCAAACTTTAGACGCTTCAGTTTCTTTAACGCCCACTTGTTTAGCCATTGCTTTAAGCGCGTCAAAGTTTTCTTCTGGGTTACGTAAAACATTTTCGTCTAAATCGTTACCGTATAATAAAATGGCATCAACCATAGATAAACGTGTGAACGACTTGCCAAAGTCATAAAATTTCTCTTCTGTTACTTCACCATCGCTATTTTTAACGGTATTGCGAATAACCGAGCTACCCATTACATCTTCAGCAAGCGTACGTAACATGTCTTCGGTAATGTTCATTAAGTCTTTATAGTCAGCATAAGCTTGGTAGAATTCAATCATGGTGAATTCTGGATTATGACGTGAAGATAAACCTTCATTACGGAAGTTACGGTTAATTTCGAATACTTTTTCAAAACCGCCAACCACTAAACGCTTCAAGTAAAGCTCAGGTGCAATACGCATATACATGTCTATATCTAAAGCATTATGAAAAGTTTCAAATGGCTTAGCCGTTGCGCCACCAGGAATGGTTTGCAACATAGGAGTTTCAACTTCCATAAAGCCACGCACAGTTAAAAACTGACGAATGCCTTCAACGATTTTAGAACGTATTTTGAAAGTATTACGTGTTTCTTCATTGATGATCAAGTCAACATAACGTTGACGATATTTTGTTTCAACATCAGATAAACCGTGGAATTTTTCTGGTAATGGACGTAAAGATTTAGTCAATAAATGATACTCATCCATATTGACATATAAGTCGCCTTTACCTGACATATGCATAGTACCGGTAACACCGATAATATCGCCTATATCTAAAGTGCCCCAGCGTTCTTTTATGTCTTTCTGCACAGTTTTATGTGCATAAGCTTGAATGCGACCAGACATATCTTGAAGAACAAGAAATGGACCACGTTTAGCCATAACACGACCAGCAATACTGTAAGTTGCTGTTTCAGCTTCAAGTGTTTCTTTATCTTTTTCGCCATGCTCAGCTTGTAAATCAGCAGCGTAGTGTTTTCGGTCAAACTTGTTTGGGTGGCCATTAGCCGGACAGTTTTCACGAATCTTCGCTAATTTACCGCGACGTTCGGCGATTAATTTATTCTCTTCTTGCTGATTTACTTGTGCTTGGTCGGTCATGTTGTTTCTCGTTAACTTTTTAAGTTTTGATTATCGAACCACGTTTCACGAGGTTCAACCTACATATTATTTTATAAACCAGATTTAAGGCTAGCTTCTAAAAATTTGTCTAAATCGCCATCTAAAACCGCTTGTGTATTACGGTTTTCAACGCCGGTGCGTAAATCTTTAATTCGGCTGTCGTCTAAAACGTATGAGCGTATCTGACTGCCCCAACCGATGTCTGATTTTCCGTCTTCTAATTCTTGCTTACCTTCATTTTTCTTTTGCATTTCCATTTCAAAAAGCTTGGCTTTTAGCAATTTCATTGCCGTAGCTCTGTTCTTATGCTGAGAACGGTCAGCCTGACAAGCGACAACAGCCCCGGTAGGAACATGCGTGATACGGATAGCTGAATCTGTTTTGTTTACATGCTGACCACCAGCACCCGAAGCGCGAAAGGTATCAATGCGTAAATCAGCAGGATTAATATCTATTTCAATATTGTCGTCTATTTCAGGGTAAATAAAGGCAGAAGCAAATGAGGTGTGACGACGTCCGCTTGAGTCAAATGGTGACTTTCTCACGAGACGATGAACACCTGTTTCCGTGCGTAGCCAACCATAAGCATATTCACCGGTATATTTAATCGTACAGCCTTTAATACCAGCCACATCACCATCAGTAACTTCAATCGCTTCAGTTTTATAACCGTGCGCTTCACCCCAACGTAGATACATACGCATCAGCATTTCAGCCCAGTCTTGTGCTTCGGTGCCACCTGAGCCTGATTGAATATCTAGATAACAACTGTTTTCGTCGTGTTCACCAGAGAACATGCGGCGAAATTCTAGTTTTTCTAGGCTTTTCTCTAACGCCTTTATTTCGTCTTCTGCGTCATTAAAGGTTTCTTCATCTTCTTCTTCAACAGCAAGTTCAACTAAGCCTTCAATATCTTCACAGCCTCTGTCCATTTCGTCAATGGTTTCAACAATAGCTTCAAGTGAAGATCGTTCTTTACCGAGCGCTTGTGCACGTTCGGGTTCATTCCAAACTTCGGGCGATTCGAGTTCTCGAACAACTTCAACTAAACGTTCGGATCTTTGGTCATAGTCAAAGGTACCCCCGAAGCATATCTGTACGCTCGCGGATATCTTTAATTTTGTTTATTACCGGGTTAGCTTCAATCATAGTTTATAATTTTACGTCGCAAATTTGGCGCTAAAATGAACGCCCTAAAGAATAAAATAAAATAGTGGCGCATTGTAGCGTAATTTAATTGCTAAATAAACGATTTAACTGACTAAACTGGGCGAAAACAAGTGACGAATAGCCCACTTTTTATGCAAGGTACTCAACTATAAATTGCACACTTTGTTTACCGCGAAATTCATTAATATCGAGACGATAAGCAAGGTGTACTTGTTGAGTTTTGTGATCAGGCCAGCGGGTTAAATCGACATTAAAAGCAATCGCATCAAAAACTTGCCCCTCTTTTTCAACAACTAGCTTTAAGTGTTTTTGACCAACAATACGTTGCTGTACGAGGGTAAATTTATCGTCAAATAACGGTTCGATAAAATTTTGTCCCCAAGGACCTGAGTCACGTAGTAATTGGGCAAAAGATAACGTCATTTGATTCGCGGGTAATTCACCATCAGAAGATAGTGTACCCTTGAGGTCATCACTGCTTAACCAGAGTTCTGCATATTGATTAAACAACTGCTGAAATTTTTCAAAGTTATCTTCGGCTATTGATAAACCAGCCGCCATCGCATGGCCACCAAACTTTATAATGATATTAGGATGTTGCGTATCAATATGTTCGAGTAAATCGCGAATATGCAATCCCGGTATAGAGCGTGCTGAGCCTTTAATCTCACTGATTTTTTCTGGTTTATCTAGAGATAGGTCGTCACTTGTTCCAGCAAATACAATACTTGGGCGATGAAATTTTTCTTTTAAACGCCCCGCAACGATACCAATAACTCCTTGATGCCAATCCTTTTGAAACAATGAAATAGCATGCGGTAAGTTGTGGTCCGAAAAGTTTAAGCTTTTTAATACTTGTTCTGCTTCTTGCTGCATGCCCTGCTCTATTTCTCTACGCGACTTATTTAAGTCGTCAAGATCTGCCGCCATCACTCTCGCCGAAGCGAGATCTTTTGCGAGCAAGCAATTAATTCCGTAAGACATATCGTCTAAACGGCCCGCCGCATTTATTCTAGGGCCCAAAGCAAAACCAAAATCACTAGCCACTATTTTTTTCTGATCTTTACCTGCTATTTCTAATAATGCTTGAATGCCTGGTCGCGTAACACCTGCACGTATTCTTTTTAAACCTTGCTCAACAAGAATACGATTATTATTATCAAGGGAAACAACATCAGCCACGGTCCCCAGAGCCACTAAGTCGAGTAATTGGGCAATATTAGGCTCAGGTATGTTTTTCTCGACAAACCAATTTTTCTCTCGTAAATATTTTCGCATTGCCATCATAAAATAAAAAGCGACACCCACGCCCGCCAGCGCTTTACTGGGGAAATTACAACCCACCTGATTGGGATTAATAATAGCATCGGCATCTGGTAGCGTCGTACCTGGCAGGTGATGATCGGTAACAATAACACCTAAACCTAATGACTTTGCTTTGGCAACACCCGCAACACAACTAATGCCATTATCAACCGTAATTAATAACTCAGCGCCCTGCTTAGCGGCAATTTCAACGATTTCAGGGGTCAATCCATAGCCATATAAAAATCGATTTGGCACTAAAAACTGATAATTATCGCTACCAAACAAACGTAATGCTTCCATCATTAACGCCGTACTTGTGGCTCCATCAGCATCAAAATCGCCGATAATAGCAATATTTTTATTTTCGATTAGTGCTTGATATAAAACCTTACAACCTTGGTTTATTCCTTTTAAACTTTCAATAGCACAGAGCTGGCTAACCTTCAGTTCAAGTTCACGCTCATTTTCGATACCACGACTCGCATATATTTGCTTTATTAGTGGGTGAAGATGATCTGGTAGGTGATTATCATTAACATGAAGGCGACGAACAATTTGCTTTTGCATAAGAAGAGGGTCTAATGATTAATTTCAATGAAAGTAAGAGAAAATGGCAGGCCAAGGCCTGCCATTTAAGCGAAAATAATTAATGATACTAGGTAAGTTATCCTGCGGCTTTCATCTGTTCAAGTATGCCAATAAGTGCATCAGGCTCTTGATAGCCCGGTAACATCATCCCATTTTCTAAAATAACAGCGGGTGTGCCACTAACCCCCACTTGGCGGCCAAAGTTAAACTCATCTTCTATAGGCTTGTCACATATACGCTGGGCAACATTCGATCCCATTTTAGCTTTCGTTAATGCGTCGGCTGGATCTTCATGACACCAAATAGAGCGGAGATCTTTAAACCCTTGTGAGTATTGGCCTGAACGGTCTTTTACGCCTGAACGCGGATAAGCTAAATAGCGTACAGTAATTCCTTTTTCATTATATTCATCCATCTGTTCGTGCATTTTACGACAGTAACCGCAAGTAATGTCAGTAAATACAGTAACAACATGCTTTTCATTTTTTGCAGGATAAACGATCATTGAATCAGCAAATTTATCCATACCGTCGAGTCTAACTTGCGCTAAACTTTCTTCTGAATAATTGACAACTTTACCGCCTAAACCATAAAGTTTACCTTGAATAAAAAATTTACCGTCAGCACTTGCGTAGAACAAACCTTGGTTAGTAACGAGTTCAACTAAGCCTGGCATAGCTGAAGGTTTAACTACATCAATTTCTAAACCTAACATTAACGTGAGCTTTGCTTTTAATTTAGCCGCATCAAAAGTGGTATTATTGACGGTAGCGGTATTAGTTGATGTATTATTTGCAGCAACTGTTGGCTGTTCTCCAGCAAAGACTAAACCAGCAACACAAACTGCCGTAAGGGCAAGGGAAATTTTCTTAAACATTAATGACTTCCTAAAAGTAGAACTTATAACCAAAGAATAATAATCAACCTAATAGATTACACCAGATCGATTCAGCTATATAACATGACCGTTTTATTAGCGGTAAAATTACAGTGAATTGCCTATAAATGCAATGAATCTGACCATATCCCTGTATTAATAAATGTAAATAGATGCTTTTATCCGTTACCATTGACGTGTTAAAAATTTGTCCATTGATTGTTATGGGTATATTTTTTTTACTAGTTTGATATGATCTATCTGTTAAACTCTCAGAAAATAGCGGCTTTAAAATCAGCCCGTTCACATTTTATTTTTAAGCTCAAATATATTCTTAAGGTTCCCCCTCATGAAAGTTGGTTTATTTTACGGTTCTACCACTTGTTATACCGAAATGGCAGCGGAAAAAATTCAACAATATTTTGTTGAACACACGACCATTCAGCCAGAAATTCAAGTCGAATTGTTTAATATTAAAGAAACTCCCCTAGAGAAAATCACTGATTTTGACATCGTCATTATGGGGATTTCGACTTGGGATTACGGTCAAATTCAAGAAGACTGGGAAGGCCACTGGGACGATATTGCAACATTAGATTTATCAGGAAAAATTATCGCGCTCTACGGTATGGGTGATCAAATAGGCTATACCGAATGGTTTCAAGACGCATTGGGAATGTTACATGAGCAAGTAATCGCCCAAGACGGCTTTGTGATAGGTTATTGGCCAAACCAAGGCTATGAATTTGAAGCATCAAAAGCGCTCACCGAAGATAACAGCCAATTTGTTGGTTTATCATTAGACGAAGATAATCAATACGATCAAAGTGATGAGCGCATATCGCAATGGTGTCAGCAAATTCAAGGTGAAATTGCTGAAATTATTGAAAGTGAATAAAAAATCAAAATAAAAGGTGACTATCTCAAATAGCTTTAGCTAAATACCCTTTTTCACTTTATAATTCACTGCTATATTACCCTGACCGAAATTATACTTTATGTTTGAGCAATTTGACCTAGATTCAGCACTACTAGGCGGCATTCAAAATGCCGGTTATAAAAAACCAACTTCTATTCAAGAGTTGGTCTTACCTGTCGCTATGACCGGTAAAGATGTTTTAGCTTCAGCGCCAACGGGCACAGGTAAAACAGCTGCTTTTATATTACCTATCGCTCAACATTTATTAGATTACCCGCGTAAAAGCCCTGGTTTTCCTCGTGTACTTATTTTATCTCCTACGCGCGAGCTTGCTATTCAAACCAGCGAACAATGTACGCAATTAACTGAATTGACAGACATTAAAACAGGATTAATTACCGGTGGTGTTAGTTACGATAGCCACAAAGACGTTCTAACAAAAAATACTGATATTTTAGTCGCAACACCCGGTCGTTTACTCGAATACCTTGAATCAGAACAGTTTGAAGCACGTGATATTGAAATTCTTGTGCTTGATGAAGCAGACCGTATGCTTGATATGGGATTCTCTGATGCAATTAACCGTATTGTGGGCGAAGCTCGCTGGCGTAAACAAACGATGCTTTTTTCAGCAACACTCGAAGGTGCTGGTGTTTTACGTTTTTCGAAGGAAGTACTTAACGAGCCAGTATTCTTAGAGTCTCACCCTTCACGTAAAGAAAAAGCTAAGATTCATCAATGGCTTCACTTAGCTGATGACAAAGAACATAAATTTAAATTGTTAATTAACTTGTTAAAGCAAGAAGGCTTTGAACGGACGGTTGTTTTCGCCAATAAGCGTGAAACTGTTCAGCATTTATCAGGGAAGCTATACGCAGAAGAGATTCCTTGTGCATGGCTTGAAGGTAAAATGCCACAAGACAAGCGTAATCATGCCATTAATCGCTTGCGTTCTGGTATGGTGAAAGTACTCGTTGCTACCGATGTTGCTGCGCGTGGTTTAGATATTGACGACATTACCCATGTTATTAATTTTGATATGCCCCGTAAAGCTGATATTTATTTACATCGTATTGGCAGAACTGGCAGAGCAGGTAATAAAGGCACCGCGATATCTTTAGTAGAAGCGCACGATATGCCCGTTATTGCTAAAATTGAACGTTACATGGATGAGCGCTTACCACGCAGAAATATTGAAGGTTTAAAGCCACAATATAAAGAGTCTAAGCTCGCATTGAAAAAGCCTAAAATAAAAATAAGTAAGTCACAGAAAAAAGCTAAAGCGAAAAAACAAGCGAAACGTGCAAATAAAAAGAAATAAAGGTAAAGTATAAAAATAGGTAGATGGGGTGTTGAGTATGAAACGCCCTATTTATCATGTCGACTTATTAAAATATCTGCAGAAAGACCTCAATGATATAAAAATAGTCGTTTGCTATTAAGCAAGGATGCCTGGCATGGTCGAATAAATATATCGATGTTTGCGTAAATTGAATTAACATAAGATATTTTTTTATGACTAAAACACAATATAATAGTGAAATAGAAGTGCAAGCCAAATATTGGCTATGGCGCATTGAACAAGGTTTGTCACAGCAAGAGCGACAAGCCTTTGTTGCTTGGGTGAACCAAGATAACAAGCATCATTTAGCACTACACAAATATTCTCCTTCAATAAAGATGTCTAAATTCCTTGCTGAGTTCAATGGCTTATTCCCGTTAGAAAAAAAACACTCAAACAACACTCAAAAACTATTTAAACACTTATCATTAGCTGCCAGTGTTATTTTTTTTAGTATGCTGACCAGTGAAATCTTTTTAAATAAAAGTTTATTCTCATTTTTTCAACAAACCTCATCCGCAATTGTTTACCAACAGTTTTCTACTAAAACAGGCGAGCAAGCCAGTTTTAGCTTACCCGATGGTTCACTTGTTCACCTCAACACCAACAGTTTACTCACCCTAAGTTTCAGTGATAATCATCGCCAATTAAACTTGGTAAAAGGTGAGGCTTTATTTGACGTAGCAAAAGATAAATCACGTCCATTTAGTGTCACTTCTGGTCAGCAATCATTTACCGCTTTAGGCACCATTTTTAACGTGCAGAAAAATGATAATAATCATCTAGAATTAATTGTTACTGAAGGGCGAGTATTAATCGCTGATTCTAATGAGCCACTGATTGAATTAACGCAACAAATAGCAAACACGGTTCAATTCCCTGAGAGAAACAATATTGTCACTGCGGGTGAAAAAACAGTTATAGTCAACAAAATTCAATTACCGAAAAATAAAATTTCGCCATTAGCACTCTCCCAAGAGCTTGCTTGGCAAAAAGGAATGCTTATTTTTGATGGTGAATCACTCGCAACCGCCCTTGATGAAATTAGCCGCTACACAGATATAAGATTTACGATTCAAGATCAAGCGCTTGCCAAAATAAAAGTCGCGGGTTACTTTAAGGCTGGTGATGTTGAAACCTTGTTAGATTCAATTAGCAATAACTTTGATTTAACATATACACAGACCAATAATAACAACGTATTGATCACTAAAGCGATTCATTCAGCAACCTTAGGGCCAACAACCTCAAGTACGCTATAGATTAGTGCGATGAACAAACATTATAACTAACAGGTGATCTTTTTGTATTCCATGATAACAATCAGAGCACTTGTTCAGATATTACTGCCCTCTTTATTTAAAGAAAGAAAAAACAAGCGATTGAGCTATCCTTTAGCAAAAAGATTCAACACTTTCTCTTTATTAATCTTCATTACTTACTCATTGACTTTTAGCTTAATGAGTCAAGCTGACACACCAAAAATTACGTCAAAAATCATTTACTTTAGTGTTGCCGCGCAACCTGTTGACCAAGCATTAATTAAACTTGCTCAGCAAGCTGATCAGACCATTTTATTTTCGTATGATTTAACTAAAACTTTAAACAGTAAAGCGATAGATGGGTATTACACAGTTTCTTTAGCTTTAAGAAAACTGCTAAAAAACACTCAACTTGTCGCTCAAATAAACGCTAAAGGCCAATGGTCTATTAAGCAAAAACTTCAGGTTTATAAAGACATTAAACCAAGAATAAAAGCTAAAAAGAAGATAATATCTATTGAAAAAATAGCGATTGTGGGCAGCCACATCAATGGTAGAACAGTAAAAGAGTTGCCTGTTCCTGTTGATATTATTTCTGGTGATATTTTACGCAATAGTGGCCACACAAACCTTGGCCAAATGTTGCAGGCGCTCGTGCCTTCTTTCAACTTTTCTCGTTCAGCAATAAGCGACGGTAGTGATGTATTACAGCCGGCAACCTTACGGGGATTAGGACCGGACCAAACACTTATTTTATTAAATGGTAAACGTCGTCATCAAGCGAGCTTAATTCATATCAATAGCTCTGTTGGGCGAGGCACCGCTGGAACAGATATGAATGCTATTCCAGTAAGAGCGATTAAAAGAATTGAAATTTTACGAGACGGTGCCGCCGCTCAATATGGCTCTGATGCAATAGCGGGAGTGATTAACATTGTACTCAATGATCGTAGCGACCAATCAACCTTAGAAACATCTTTTGGCGCATACAAGCAAGGCGATGGGGAAGACTTTACATTATCTTATACGCAGGGATTAGCGTTGAGTCATGATGGTTTTATCAATGCTACCTTAAGTTTAGTTGACCACCAAAGTACTAATCGGTCAGGGTTACATGGTGCCTGCCAGTTTGACCAATGTATTCAAGTAGAAAATGGCCATTGGCAAACCAGTGATCCACGTGAATTATCCGTTAGCAGGGAAACATTTCGAATTGGTGATCCCTCTTACCAGCAACTTTCTTTTGCCGCCAATAGTGAATTAGCGCTTAATCAAGGAGAACTTTATGGTTTCCTAACCTATTCACACAGAGAAAATCAATCAGCTGCTTTTTTTCGTCACAATGCAAATACTCACGAAAACCCAATCTTAGGCGATAGCAATGCCACGATCCAACAAGGTTATTTACCTAAAATAAATTCCGATATAGAAGATATTTCATATAGCCTTGGTTATAAAGTTTCTTTTGATAATGACGCTGCTATCGATATTTCATATACCTATGGAAAAAATCAAATAAACTACACTACGAGCGATTCACTTAATGCGTCTTATGCTAACTACTTATTACATACCAGTGATTTAACAACAGATGAACTTCGTACACAACTACCTCGTTCAGCTTTTGCCTACGGTTTGTCGTTATCACTAGAGACCGTTAATTTATTATTTAGCAAAGATTATGAAAATTATTCTCTGGTATTAGGCGCTGAATTTCGCCAAGACAAATACGCAATAATACCCGGAGAAACATACAGTTTTGAGGATTATGATACAAAAAACCATCAGCAATTATTTGAGCAGGATGCCGCGGGGGGAATTCAAGGCTTTCCCGGTGTTTCACCTGAACTTGGCGTTAATGAAAGCCGTAATGTTGTTTCACTTTTTGCTGAGTCTGTTACGCAAATCAATGACTTTTTACAACTTAGCGCGGCTATTCGCTATGATGATTATGATGTATTTGGTAACAGTAGTAACACTAAAATTGCGGCTCATTGGCAAGTAAACGACAACGTTATTTTACGTGGCGCTTATAGCACCGGCTTTCGTGCACCTTCGATGCAACAAATGTACTTCAATAACATTAGCACACAGTTTATTGTTGACGAAAGTGGCTCACTGTTAAGTGAAGAAGTTGAAACATTTAGAAATGATAGTACCTTAACAACTCGCCTTGGTGTTCCTACACTTAAAGATGAAGAGTCTGACAACCTCAGTATAGGTTTGATCTACAACCCTACGGATAATATTGATTTAAGTGTTGATTTTTATCAGATAAATATTGACGACCGTATCGTTATTAGCAGCAAATTAGGCATGGGAATATCTCCTTTACTCGATCAAGCTTTTATCGAAGAAGGTGTCACCAAAGGGCAATTCTTCTTGAATGGGGCGGATACAAAAACTCAAGGTACTGATATTGTCGCCACTTGGCAGACTCAAGCTTTAGCAGGGAATATTAATTTCACCCTCGCTGCAAACTTCACAAATACACAGGTAACAAAATTGTTTACGCCTAAACACAGTACGTTACACACAATTGCGGTTGAAAAGATTTTTTCAGAGCAAGATATTTCTATTATTGAAGAATGGCAACCACGCAGCAAAGTAAGCTTAAACACCCGTTATAAAAACCCATACTGGACAGTAAACTTATTACTCAACCATTATGGTAAGTACACGATAACAGATGGAGGAAAACAAACGTATAGTGAAGAATTGTTGACTGACGTTTCTATTAATTATCAAGTGTCAAAAAAGCTTTCTGTTACTTTAGGCAGTCATAATTTATTCAATGTCACGCCTGATGTAAATAGCATAGGAAACTCTCGAGGTGGCACAATTGAAAATGAACAGGGCGATATAATTGTTGAAAGTACGGGGGTTTTTAAATATTCGCGCCGCTCTGCCCCTTTCGGTTTCAACGGCGCTTATTATTATATGAATTTACACTATTCTTTTTAGACTGTGCTTTGCCTATTAATAATAAGTCACGTTTTTAATTTCACGCTTGGGTGCAGAGGCGACATAAATATTGTAAACATCTTCAAAATCTAAACTTAGCTCTGTGGTGTAACTGTCGCCTACCGGGTAGCTTTTTATTACTTTAGCCGCACGAATAATGCCATAAACTGACGCCGACACCTCGTGCTTTCCTAGTAATAATTGTGACATGGTCATTTCACCATTTATTTTTTGTCCGTAGACTTGCTCAGCAAGTTCCGCATAAGCGGCAAGTTTTGACGCATTAATAGCCATCAGCATCCGCTGTGTCTCATGTTCTGAATTTTGCAAACTAATCGGTGCTTGTCCAATAGCGCGTAAAAGAGGGAAGGTTTCGGGCTTCACACTTTGCCACTGTACGTGTTTATCATACATACTAGAACAGCTCGCGAGTAAAAAACCGATCCCCACAACAAACAATAAATTAAGAATTATTTTTTTCATCATAAATACCAAACGTTAGCCCTAAATTTATTTAAACAAACTAGTTAACGATTTCAATTGAACGTTCATCTTCAGCCAACATAACGCTGTTTCGAATGATTAATCCGTCTTTTATACGCACACTTTCATCTTGATTAATTTGTTCGCCGATGACCCAACTTGGAATAAATGATTGCGCTGTTGCAACAACGACACGTGATTGCATACCAATCATACGGGCGTTAATCATTACACCATTTTCTTGTTCCATCATGGTACCCGTCACTACGTAGTCAATTATCTGGCGTTCGGGTAATTCTTTCCAGTCACGACTAAATACATAATCACCCTGTGGAGTTACACGAATATGTCCTGTGGTTTTAAAATCAATAACCACTAAACCATGACGTTGTAATTCATGAACAAAGTTTTCTGATATTTGGTTACCAAGCCAATTGGTTGACTCAAGATCTGCTAACTCAACAAAAGAAGCAACCGCAATTGGTGTTTTAGGATTAACAAAAGAGCTACTTTCAAGCATCTGATAAGTAAGGCCTTTAACAACATCAGCTATCGCATGTCGAGGTAAATTAAAGCTGTCAATTTCACCTCGTACTTCTTGCTTTGATTTATAAAAGTCATCCTCTGCATTCATCATATTCATTGATGAACATGACATCAATGTTGGAATAAATAATGGAATAAGCCACTTTTTCATTGAGCTCCCCTTAATCGCCATTAAGCGAATAATAAGTCTAATAGTAATATCGATAATCGACATTAAAGAGTATATGGCAAATATAAAGCACAAATCGCGCCAATGTATGTAACTATTACTGTATAAAAATAAGTGGGCATAGAAACTGCATATTCATCTATCAATAATAAACCCATTTTTACTGACGGACATCTTATGCGCTTATTTATATCAGCTCTACTTTTATTTTTCATGACTAATTCAGCTATTGCTCAATGGTATGAAGCACAAGGCAAGTCAGTAATAATGCAAGGAAACAGTGAACGAGCAAAAACATTAGCCATGGAAAATGCGTTAAAAAAAGCGCTGTTGGTTGCTGGTGCTTCTGTTTCAAGTGTTCAAAAAACGGTTAACGGATTATTGACACAAAATGAAATTAATATTCGCGCAAGTGGGACGGTTAACTCCTTTGAACTTGTCGATGAAACCTATGAAGGAAATTTAGTCACTGTGACCATTCGCGCTGATATATTTCCACAGAGCAAGCAGTGTTTTTCTTCAGATTACCGTAAATCATTATTAATCACGCGCAGTAACTTAATGCATAGAGAACAGGCAAGCATTGGCAAAATTTATCCTATTGATAGTAAGTTAATGGAAAAACTTGCGTATAAAATTAATAATCAAGGCATTTACCTAGATACAAAATTATTGTTAAAAGAAAAAGCGCAATTTTCACGCTTAAACAATAGCTTGCAAATTGAAGCCATAAAAAACTTAACCATGTCGTTAGCAAATATTAGTGATACTCAATATGTGATGTATTCAGAAATTAATGATATTAGCTTTGAACAAGCAACCACTAACGGCTGGCAATTTTGGCAAGAAGATTTTTTTAACCGACAGTTTAGTGTCAGTCTATATATTTACAACGGTAGTAATGGCGAATCTGTGTTCAGTAAAAAATACCGCAGCTCTGCCCCATGGGAATTCGGAAAACGTCAACAAGTTGATGTTCACAGTGAAGTTTTTTGGCAAAGCCAATATGGTATGACTATCGAAAAAGTATTATCAGATATGATCGTCGACATAGACGAGAATATGATGTGCCAACCTACTCGTGGCAAGATAGTACAAGTTTCCGGTAATTCAATAACGATTAATTTAGGTAAACGACATGGCGTAAAAGTGGGTGATGAGTTTTCTTTATTACACCTAAATAATATTATTACCGACGCAGGGAAAACCTATGCTGGCTTTAATGTTAGCCCTTACAATGTAAAAGTAACGCAAGTATCTCAGCAAAGCGCGCAAGCTGTGACCACTGATGAGCAATTACTGGGTAATATACAGTTAAATGATTTAGCGGTGCGTTACTAATGTTATTAGCGCTATGAATGTGTAAGAGAAATTCTTTTAATAAGTAGCGCTGAAAGTACTGCAAATAATGCAGAAATAATTAAACACGTTATTAGGTCTGTAAATTGGTAGATAACACCTGACATTACGGTACCTAATAACCGGCCAAGCGCATTAGCCATATAATAAAACCCAACATCCATTGAAACACCGTCTTCTTTTGCCATAGCAACTATTACATAACTATGTAGCGCTGAATTCACGGCAAAGACCACACCAAAAACAAATAAGCCAACGATGATAATAATTTCAGCATTAATATTGAGCGTTGGAGCATAGAACATCAACAGTGCTAATAATAAAGTAACACCTGATAAAATTCCTCCCCAGCAGTAGAGTAAATGGCCATTAACATGATGTTGGTTATTTTTAATAAAGACCTTAGGTGTTAACCCTTGAACAATACCGTAAGCAATAACCCATAGCGCCATAAACATACCCACATCGGTGTGTTGCCAACCTAAATGGCTTACCAAATATATTGGCAGTGCGACAACAAACCAAACATCTCGGGCAGCAAATAAAAATAAGCGCGCACCGGCTAAATAGTTCAGCGAAGCATGATTCGAAAATATCTGCTTAAATTTAACTTTGTCTTTGGCTTTGCCTAAATTACCTTGCAACACGATAAGACTTAAGACAAAAACTATCGCTAAAACGCTTGCCATAATCAACATCGCTCCAGAGAAACCTACCATGCTTAACAACAATGCCCCAAGAAAAAAACCAATGCCCTTCAAGGCATTTTTTGAACCGGTAAGATAGGCAACCCAGCGGAAGAGTCCAGTTTGATATTCATTCTCATTACTTGAAGAAACCAGCGTTTTAATACTGCTTTTAGCACTCATTTTATTAAGATCTTTAGCAATACCTGACAATGCCTGCGCCAGCATCACCCAAACCACGGTTAAATATTGTTCAGGCACCGTAAGCATTAACAAGGCAATTACTTGGTTAAACAATCCAATATTCATGGTTTTATTTAAGCCAATACGTGCGCCTAGCCATCCTCCGACGAGGTTAGTTACCACACCAAAGATTTCATAGAATAAAAATAACATCGCGATGGCAAGCGGGGCATAACCTAAATGGTGAAAATGCAATAACACCAGCATGCGTAAAGCGCCATCAGTTAAGGTGAAAAACCAATAGTTAGCGGTAATCAATAAATATTGTTTTACCGCACTTGGCAGTGCGGTTAATTTTTTTAGCATAAAAGTATCAGTATTGTGCTCTGCAACCAGCATTCCTGCTTTTTGTATTATTCATCATACAAATCGTTCAAAAATAGCAGCAAGCTATTATAATTTTTAGCCAACTAAAAAAGCCAATAATCTCTATAGAGCGACTAATTAATATCAGAAAGCCCAACGAGAAGCATTAGCTCTGCAGCTCGATTCGCATAGCCCCATTCATTGTCGTACCATAAATACATTTTAAGTTGTGTGTCGTTAACGACCATAGTTGATAGCGCGTCAACAATACATGAACGTGGATCAGTTTTGTAATCAACAGATACCAGTGGGCGCTCTTCATAGCCGAGAATACCTTTTAATTCGCCATGCGCGGCAGTGGCCATTAATTTATTAATTTCATCAACCGTTACAGCACGGCTGAGCTCAAAGACACAATCAGTAATCGAAGCATTAGCTAATGGAACTCGCACCGCATGGCCATTTAACTTCCCTTTAAGCTCAGGAAAAATATGCGTAATTGCTGTTGCTGACCCAGTAGTTGTTGGGATTAAACTTTGCCCACAAGCTCTCGCTCTGCGTAAATCTTTATGAGGCGCATCAAGGATAGTTTGCGTATTTGTAATATCATGAATCGTTGTCATACTGCCGTGTTTTATACCGACACTGTCTTGCAACACTTTAACCACGGGCGCTAAGCAATTAGTTGTACAAGAAGCTGCGGTAACTATTTTATGCAGTTCTTTATCATAAAGGTGATGGTTAACACCCATAACAATATTTAAAATACCCGTTTCTTTTACCGGCGCTGTTACCATGACACGCTTAACGCCTTGTTCTAAATAAGCGGTTAATAGTTTAGTGGTTTTAATTGCCCCTGAAGCTTCAACAACAACGTCACACTGCGACCAGTCAGTTTCACCAATGGTCGAATTTTGGCTCATATTGATTTTATGCTCGCCAACATCATCACAAACAATTATTTGATTATCTTTGGCCTGTGCATCAAGCGTCCAGCGACCATGAATCGAATCAAAATTGAGTAAATGCGCTAATGTTTTAGCATCGCCAGCGGGATCATTAATCTGAATAAACTCTACTTCAGGCCACTGCCATGCTGCACGTAAAACTAAACGCCCTATTCGACCAAAACCATTAATACCTACTTTGATTGTCATGACTTATTCCTATTTATTAATATTATTCGCAACATTTTTCCTGCCTGGTAGGCCGATTGCCCATACCCATAAGGTTATCGACACATTGCGCTATATATTTTTGATTATTAACACTTGATAATTCGATCACTTCTTTTTGCCATTGTGGAATAACATCAACGAGACGATAAAAAACCCAGCGCCCGACTTTTCGTTCAGACAGCAGTTTATGTAATTTAAGTTGAGCAATATGACGGGATATTTTGGGTTGAGAGAGACCCAAAGCTACCGTTAGTTCACAGACACACAGCTCTCTTTCCATCTGTATAAGTAAAATTATTTTTAGCCGAGTATCGTCTGCTAAGTTTTTAAAGAATTGAACAGCTGTAGAATTATTCATAAATTGGCAAAGTATTTATCAGAACGTTTATTTAGAAACGTCTATAAAATATAAATTAAAAGGCATTATATATGTTCAAAAAAACACATACGAAAAAACATATGTTATTTTATATAAAGAATATTTGCAAATACACAATGAAAATAAATATCGAGGGAGGAAAAGTGAGGCAAAAAAAAACATGAGTTAACTCATGCTTTTTTTTTCAAAACGAACAGTTAAATTTCAATCATATCGCCTTTACTTTGTAACCATGTTTTTCTATCTGGGCTACGTTTTTTTGAAAGTAACATATCCATAAGCTCCATGGTTTCAGAATGCTCATCAACGGTTAATTGTACTAACCGTCTGGTATTAGGGTCCATGGTCGTTTCACGAAGTTGCAAAGGGTTCATCTCACCCAATCCTTTAAAGCGTTGTACATTCACTTTACCCCGTTTTTTCTCAGCTTCTATTCGGTCTAAAACACCGTCTTTTTCAGCTTCATCTAACGCATAAAAAACTTCTTTACCTACATCGATACGATAAAGTGGTGGCATCGCCACATAAACATGTCCTTTTTGTACCAACGGCAAAAAATGCTGCATAAACAGGGCACACAATAAGGTAGCAATGTGTAATCCATCAGAGTCGGCATCGGCAAGGATACAAATTTTTCCGTAGCGTAATTCTGACAAATCGTCACTGTCAGGGTCAATGCCTAATGCCACAGAAATATCATGTACCTCTTGCGAGGCTAGTATTTGTCCCGAGTCGACTTCCCACGTGTTTAAAATTTTACCTCTAAGCGGCATGATCGCCTGAAACTCACGATCTCTCGCTTGTTTAGCACTACCACCGGCAGAGTCCCCTTCCACTAAAAACAATTCAGTTCGGGTAATATCTTGACTACCACAATCCGTTAATTTTCCAGGTAGAGCAGGCCCTTGAGTAATTTTTTTACGAATTATTTTTTTACTCGCTCGTAAGCGACGCTGAGCATTTGAAATACAGAATTCAGCAAGATTTTCTGCTATTTCAGTGTGTTCATTTAACCATAAACTAAAAGAGTCTTTGACTACCCCTGTAACAAAAGCGGCGCATTGTCGAGAAGATAAACGCTCTTTAGTTTGACCCGCAAATTGAGGTTCTTGCATTTTTACCGACAATATATACGAACATTTATCCCATATATCGTCCGGGGTTAATTTAACGCCACGAGGGATCAGATTTCTAAATTCGCAAAACTCTCGCATTGATTCTAATAAACCTTGGCGCAAGCCATTAACGTGCGTACCCCCTTGAATCGTTGGAATTAAATTAACATAACTTTCACCAACCCCTTCCCCACCTTCAGATAGCCACGTTACCGCCCAATCAGCGGCCTCATGTGAAGAAGTAAAAGTGCCAACAAAAGGTTCTTCAGGTAAACAAATACAGGTTTTAAGAGAGTCTTTAAGATAGTCGACTAGACCGTCTTCGTAATACCATTGATATTTTTTGTCTTCATTTTTATCATGGAACTTAATCGTTAAGCCTGGGCATAAAACAGCTTTAGCTTTTAATAAATGAATTAAACGACGAGCAGAGAAATTGGGTGAGTCAAAATACTTAGGATCAGGCCAAAACTTAACTCTTGAGCCAGTATTTCTTCGACCTACTGTACCTGTTTCACGCAGTTCTTCAACTTTTTCTCCGTGCTCAAAAGCCATTTCATAGACTTTAGCATCACGGCGAACTGAAACGTCAACCCGAGTCGAAAGAGCATTCACGACAGAGATGCCAACACCATGTAAACCACCAGAAAATTGATAGTTTTTATTGGAAAATTTACCACCTGCATGAAGTTTACAGAAAATAAGTTCGACACCTGAAACCCCTTCTTCAGGATGAATATCTGTTGGCATGCCTCGACCATCATCAATAATCTCTAGCGATTGATCTTTATCGAGGACTACCGTGATATTTTGTGCATGCCCAGCTAATGCCTCATCGACCGAGTTATCAATAACTTCTTGGCCTAAATGATTTGGACGGGCTGTATCTGTGTACATGCCCGGACGGTGTCTTACTGGGTCTAAACCACTGAGAACTTCAATGGAGTCTGAATTATATTGTTCGCTCATTTAACTATTCTAATAATTTTTATGATGAAAAAATGTTTTAATACCTATCGGTCTACTTTATCAATCCGTCTGGTATAAATTAAAAAACATCGCAATTTGGGGTAATACTTTTGAGTAATGAATAAAGCTGTGATCACCACCTTGTTGAACAATTATTTGGCAGTCACAATATTTATCTACAGCTTCTTGATAATCTAACACTTCATCGCCTGTTTGTACCATGACCAAGTAATTATTTTTAGAAATAATTACTTGGTCAATATTTTTTAGTGACTTTATAAAGTGTTTTTCGATTAAAAACACCTCATTAGTATAAGGATTAGTCTGCTCGCCTAAATAATCAGCTAACAACTCAAAAGGCTTAACAGCAGGGTTAATTAATGCGGCTTTACTTTGATATTTTTCAGAGAGATACGTGGCAAAGTACCCTCCTAGTGATGAACCAATAAAATACCAAATGTTTTCTTTATTACTTTTTGAATCAATTAATGTCGTTAATTGTTCAATAACTGCAGCTGGTGACGACGCGAGTTGAGGGCTAAAAAAGGAGATATTAGGGAAATGTTCACCAAAGTAATTTTTCGTTAATTGTGCTTTCATCGACTGTGGCGATGAATTAAAACCATGTAAATATAAAATATTAATGTGCTTAGACATTTTATTCCTTTGATAAAAAATAGTGATCGGACTTTATTCTTCCGTCAAAAAATAAAGAAAAAACACGGTACCCAGCCCCTTGACCATTAGAAGTACCACTACTCTTACTTGTGTCAAATTGAATAGATGTTGCAGGACACGTAAATAACGAAAGGGAAGATAACGGCTCTGAATGTAACGTTAATGCTTGGTGAACATGACCACAAGCAATAGCTTTTATGCTCGAAAATTTATTAATCGTTTGCCAAAACTGCTCTTGGTTTTCTAAACCATGTTGGTCAATAAAATACCCCACATCAATAGGATGGTGGTGCATCATCAGTAATTGATGTTTTTGTACATCGACAGTTGATTCTAGTGCGAACAAATCACGGGTAGTCACTAACCCTTTTGGCGTATCACTTTTACTATTCAGTAAAACAATTTGCCAGTATTGTTCATTGATAACTTTTTCATTGATAAATGGCGGGACTGATAAATACTTATCAAGTAATTCATGCTCATCATGGTTACCCGCTAGGTAGTAAAAGGGCACCGTTATGCCACTTTCAAGTACCGCTTGCACAAAACGTTGGTAAGATTTCTCACTGTGGTCTTGCGTAATATCGCCAGTGAATACGATCGCTTTTACTGCATGCTGATTTTTAATCTCGTGTAAAACACAGACTAAGTTTTGATAAACATTTGCACCATAATGCAGGCCATCAGTTTGGGAAAAAAGATGACAATCACTTATTTGGGCTATTTTATAAAAAGGTGACAAAGGTATTACTCAAAAAGTGATAAGTTAACTTGACCTAACTTTAAACAAAGTTGCAGCCATTCTTTTAGAAATTGGTTAATCTGCTCTTTTTCATCGGGTAAATGCATTTTACTATTTGGATAATCGTATCGAGGTTTAACTTGCTTAATATCTTGATTGCTAATCACTTCTGCCATTCTGGCATCATGATATAAGCGAATTGTCATTTTAGGGCGTAAGATACGATCAAATATTGTTTGATTATCGTTACCATTCACCTTTTTATCTTGCTTTGCATGAGGCAGTTCTTGACAGATACTAATAAGACTGGTGTAACGCGTAATTTCAAGTATCGTTATGTTGTAAGATAAAAAATCAGAAATAAAAAAGTCCCGTTTATCACCAACAACCTCTCCATCGTTATTACTTGCCAATAAACGCACTAAGAACATATAGTTTATTTCACAAAGATTCATCAAGGTTGATAATCTAGGTTGATATTTCTTACTTTGTTTTATCATTTACGAAGACCATTTTTGCTGCAGGTGATGAAAGTTATTCTGTAGCCATTGTAACCCAATTATTGTTGCTGCATTGGTGATTTTCCCGTTTTCTAAAAGCGACATTGCCTGCCCTCTTGGCATAACATGTAACAAAATATCTTCATTCTCAGTTTCTAAACCATGCACACCATAAACATTTTCACTATCAACATTGGCGACATAGAGATGAATGACTTCACTCATACCACCAGGGCTTGAAAAATACTCCAGTACTTTATCTAGTTGATTTTTATTCAACGTTAAGTCAGCTTCTTCTTTTGCTTCGCGAATAGCAACGTCAATAGGAGATTCATCTTGGCCAAACATACCCGCAACAAATTCTAATAACCAGGGTGTTTCCCCCTGATCAATAGCGCCAACACGAAATTGTTCAATTAAGACAATGCGGTCATTGGCGGCATCATAAGGTATAACAACCACCGCATTACCACGTTCAAAGACTTCTCTCGTGAGTACTTTACTTTCCCCACCATCAAATAAGCGATGACTAAGTTGATATTCATCTATTTTAAAAAAACCTTTATAACAGGTTTTTTGTTGATAAATGGTGACATCTTCAGGTAAAAACCGTAAAAGTTGAGTGTTTTTTTTATACATAAACTTATTTTTTGTATCCATAATAAAGATTTTTAAAAAGAGAAAATATTACAGTTGAAGCAGCACTAGCATAAAACATTTTGTTACACTAGAATGCCTTCCTAAACACTTATTATATTTAGCTAAATAGAAAATAAAGATACGATAGTAACATAATAATATAGCGTACATGGCACACTCAAAGGAATAGCTCACTCATGAAAAAAACAATTTCGGCACTTATCATCGGTTTGGTTTGTGCAACTAACTCTACGTTAGTTAACGCTGAAGATTTATTGAGCGTATACAAACAAGCGCAAGCCAGTGATCCTACAGTATTAAAACTTCAAGCTTTATTTAATGCATCAAAAGAAGATATTGATCAAGCGAGATCTGTTTTATTACCACAACTTAGTGCTGCTGCTAGCTACACAGAAAGTGAGGGTGAGTTTATACCTACATCAGATGATGGAAAATCGTCTGATCGAACACTGACTAATAAAAGCGATAGCCTACGCTATGGCCTTAACTTAAACATGCAATTATATAATCATACCACTTGGTTAAGATTAGATAATGCGAAAAAAGCAGCCCATCGTAGTGATGTAACTTACCAATCGGCAAAACAAGAATTAATTGTTCGGGTAACAACAGCTTACTTTGATGTGCTTAGTGCAAAAGATGATTTAGATTTTGCAAAAGCTGAAAAAGCCGCAATCGAGCGTCAGTTAGAGCAAACAAAACAACGTTATTCTGTTGGCCTAAAAGCTGTGACTGATGTACATGAGGCACAATCACAGTACGATAATGCAGTTACTTCTGAAATTCGTGCTGAAAATAGCGTATTTACTGCTGAAGAAGCATTACGTGTTATTACTAATGTTTACCCCCGTGATTTAAATATCTTAAATACTGAACGCTTTAGCACTTCTCGTCCTATACCTGATAGCGCTAACGAATGGCAACAAACAGCTGAAGCTAAGAACTTAGATCTTATTAGTCAAAAAATAGCAGTTGACGTAGCAAAAGAAAATATCAATATTGCAAGAGCAGGTCATTATCCAACGTTAAGCCTAACCGGTAGCTATACAACCTCGGATCAAGACAACGAAGTAAACAATATTACCTTTAACAATCCAGCACTAGATAGTCAGTCTATCGGTATAACTTTAAACGTGCCTATTTATTCAGGTGGTGCAATCACAAGTGCTGTTCGTCAGGCGCAAAGTAACTATGTAGCCGCAAGCCAAGATTTAGAACAAACGCATCGCAATGTTGTTCGTAATACACGAAATGCTTATAACACAGTTATTGCTGCTGTTTCGGCAATTAAAGCGCTAGAGCAAGCGCTTGTTAGTTCTGAAAGTGCATTAAAAGCGACAGATGCTGGCTTTGAAGTGGGTACTCGTACTATTGTTGATGTATTAGATAGCACGCGTAATTTATACAACGCGAAACGTAATTTGTCTTCAACGCGTTATAACTATGTAAAATCAATTTTATCGTTAAAACGTGCAGCTGGAACCATTAGCGAGCAAGACTTAATTAATATTAACCAAGGGTTAATAGAAGCTAAGTAAACGAATCGTTCATCGATGTGCATGGACGCACTAGATTAGATATAGAAAGAAAGGGCACCCTGAACATATACGTTCATTGCCATCCATGGCACCACGTTATACCGTTCATCCTGAACATAAAAAGCCCTGAAATTCAGGGCTTTTTGTTAACGACTGCTTGTTGTTATTAACTAAACATAGCTTTTACATCAGTCACCATTTTTTGAAATTCTTCGCTCTCCATAAAGTTCACGTCAGATAAAATGCCTTTATTCACATAACTCTTTAAAAGCACTTCACAGGTAGATTCATTTTTGAAAATACCGTGATAAATAGCGCCGGCACGAATGAAATCTAAGTAATGAGTTTCCGCTGGCAATACAGTTAAATCACTCCAACTATTCACTAAGGTGATAAAGTCATCTGAAAATCCCCAAGCTTTAGTCACTTCCCCACCTATATCTCCAGATAGCTTGGCGATAGCTTGCTGTAAGAATGTAGGGTTAGCGAAAACATCTGGGTGATTTTCAGCTTCAGTTAAAATAGGTAAAACACCAATATTATGTACGAGCGCGGCGAGGGTTAATGTATCTAATGTTAATGACGTATGTTTATGACCTTGTACATAAAAAGTCATCAAGCTAATTGCGACAGAGGCAACATCAATCGTTTTTTTCCATGACTTTTTCAAATACATTGAAACAATTTCATTTTTAGAAACAAATACTTGTTCTAATGCCATAGCTGTAGCAATACTTTTTATTTGGCGTAGCCCAATACGAGTAACTGCTTGATTAACTGTTTCTACTTTTACAGAACGACCTAAAATAGCGCTATTAGCGACTTTCAACATCCCCATAGATAATGCTGGGTCATGACCGATAATGTCACTCATTTGGTTTAAATTAATGTCTGGATTATCTGCAGCCTCACGTACCTTGAGTGCTATTTCTGGTAAGGTTGGAAGTATAAGTGCGTCTTGTTTAATTTTTTCTACTAAAATCGTATAAAGGGCATTTTCAGTTCCCATAGTTTCGCCTTAATTATTATTATGTTTTATAACTTCTATTAAATAAAAAATAGCACACTTTTTTGCTTATATTATTATTTTAGGTCAAATATTAGTAAATTTTTTAATATGCTACTTTTACAGCTTCCCCCCCCCTTTATTTGTAATTTATGTTTTTAATGACTTATTATGATTTTCATCAAAGAACCGCCTCATAAGCTGATTGCCTAAGGTAAACGAAATTCTTATAATTTGCAGAATGTAAAATAACCTACCTCATAAATTATGTTAACACCTGAACTACTCTCTCCTGCTGGAAGCTTAAAAAACATGCGTTATGCCTTTGCTTACGGGGCTGATGCAGTCTATGCAGGCCAACCTCGTTATTCTTTAAGGGTACGTAATAATGAATTCAATCTAGAAAATTTGAACATTGGCATCAATGAAGCTCATGCCTTAGGTAAGAAATTTTATTTAGTCAATAATATTGCTCCGCACAACAGTAAATTGAAAACCTTTATTAAAGATATTGCCCCCGTTATAGCAATGAAACCTGATGCGTTGATCATGTCTGATCCCGGACTCATCATGATGGTGCGAGAAAGATTTCCCGATATGGCAATTCATCTCTCTGTTCAAGCAAATGCAGTAAATTGGGCAACAGTAAAATTTTGGCACCAACAAGGCGTTGAACGCGTTATTTTGTCACGTGAATTATCACTTGATGAAATTGAAGAGATCCGCTTTCAATGCCCTGAAATGGAATTAGAAGTTTTTGTTCATGGTGCATTATGCATGGCATATTCTGGCCGTTGCTTATTATCTGGCTATATCAATAAGCGCGACCCAAACCAAGGAACATGCACGAATTCATGTCGATGGAAGTACGATAGCCATCAAGCAAAAGAAAACGAAACAGGCGATATAATTGCAATTAATCCAGAGGTCTTAGTAAAACCAAAAATATTTACACCTGAGCCAAAAGACATCATCATTCCAGGGCAAAAACCAGTCGATGAACTTGTTTTACTTCAAGAACAAGGCCGACCCGGTGAATATATGCCTGCGTTTGAAGATGAACACGGCACTTACATCATGAATTCAAAAGATTTACGCGCTGTTGAACATGTTGAGCGTTTAGTTAAAATAGGGGTGCATTCATTAAAAATAGAAGGCAGAACAAAGTCATTTTATTACTGTGCTCGAACAGCACAAATTTATCGCCAAGCCATTAACGACACTTTAAACAATAAACCTTTTAATAAAAATTTGAATACTGATTTAGAGCACCTTGCTCATCGTGGTTATACCGAAGGTTTTTTAAAGCGTCATCGCCACGGCGACACACAAAATTATGACCAAGGCTACTCAAAGAGTGACACCCAACAATTTGTTGGCGAAGTACTCGCTCACAACGAAAAAACAGGTTTAGTTGAAATTGACGTAAAGAATAAGTTTTTAGTCGGTGACCGCTTAGAACTAATGACACCTACAGGTAATAAATCTTTTATTTTATCTCATATGGAGAATGTTAAAGGAGAAGCCATTCATGACGCGAAAGGATCTGGCCATAAAGTATCAATCCTTTTAGAAACAGAGCATGATCTAACCTTTGGAATTATTATGCGCTACCTTGACCAAGGAAGTACAACACGCCATCCCTTTGCAAAAAATCAACTAACGTAGTGACACTTTATGGCACTTATTATCCAAAGCACATGTATCAACTGTGATATGTGTGATCCAGAATGCCCTAACGAGGCGATAGCATTAGGTGAAGATATTTACGAAATTGATACCAGTAAATGTACAGAATGCATCGGGCATTATGACAAGCCTACTTGTATTAGCGTTTGCCCTATTGATTGTATCAAAAAAGATCTAATACATATTGAAAATGAAGCGACGCTCTTCGCTAAATTTATGCGTATGCATGGTTAACTGTATTTTCAGCTAAAAAAAGGAGCTAACCAGCTCCTTTTTTATTTAAGATAGAGGGTGCTAAACAGAAATAGGCGCTTTTATATGAGCGTGAGATTTATAATCAACTAATTCAAAGTCTTCAAAAGTAAAATCAAAAATACTGTCTATTTCAGCGTTTATCTTCATTGTAGGCAGCGCTAAAGGTGTGCGCGAAAGTTGTTCGTCAACTTGTTCCATATGATTTGAGTATAAGTGTGCATCGCCAAAAGTATGTACAAAATCACCTAATTCTAGATCACAAACTTGTGCGATCATCATAGTAAATAAAGCATAGCTGGCAATATTAAATGGCACCCCTAAAAAGATATCAGCACTACGTTGGTAAAGCTGACACGAAAGTTTTCCATTTAAAACATAAAATTGAAAAAGTGTATGACACGGTGGTAAGGCTTGTTTGCCCTGTGCTGCATTTTCTGATGGACTAATAGATGTATCAGGTAACAATGCCGGATTCCAAGCCGTTATAATATGACGTCTAGAATCAGGGTTAGTTTTTAAGTCGTGTATAAGTTGTGCAAGCTGGTCAATCGTTTCACCGGTTGCTGATGGCCAATTGCGCCATTGCACCCCGTACACTGGACCCAGTTCACCTTCTTCTGTAGCCCAGGCATCCCAAATTTTTACGCCGTTTTCACTCAAATACGCAATATTAGATTCACCCTTGATGAACCATAATAACTCATGAATAATCGATTTTAAGTGGCATTTTTTAGTGGTAACCAGCGGAAAACCTTTAGCTAAATCAAAACGCATTTGATAACCAAAAATACTTTTGGTGCCCGTACCTGTGCGGTCTGATTTTTCAACACCGTTATCACGAACATGTCGCATTAAATCTAAATATGCTTTCACTCTATTTCCTTCTCTAAAAATGCGTAGTCTTAAACAAACGATATTTTATACAAAATGTTATTAGCTTAGTATCATTTTTAACGCAACTAACATTAAAAATATCGCAAATGCTTTTTTGATAGTACTCACAGGTAACTTGCTTGCCGCTTTAACCCCTATAGGAGCAAAAAAAGAAGACGTTATGATAATACCAAGCAAAGCTGGCAGATATACATAGCCTAAGCTGTATTGGGGTAGATGCTCTTCACCAAAACCCGCAATAACATAACCACTAACGCCAAATATAGCGACAACCATACCACTGACTGTTGCGACCCCAATAGATTGACGTAAAGGCACTTTAAAGTAACTTAGTACGGGCACCAAAATAGCACCACCCGCAATACCCATAAGGCTTGCTAAAATACCAGTAAAAAAGCCAATAAGTTTAATAATAATGTTGTTGGGTAGTTTTTCATCATCACTATTATTAATCAATTTATTTTTCTTGGCCCGACTAATCGCAATAAACATATATGACGATAGAAGAAAAACGGCAATAGCAAACGTGTTTTTTAAAGCTTCAACTGAAAGCATATCTGCAATAAAAGCGCCCAACAATGAGCCTAATGCAATCGATAGCATTAATAGTTTTGCCAAAGGCCAAGGGATATTACTATTACGATGATGTGCTAAAGCAGCAGAGAGTGAAGTGATCACAATAGTGGCTAACGAGGTGGCAAGTGCCATCGGCATCACTAAATTTGGCTCAATCCCTAACTGTGGTAATAAATAAACCAAAGCAGGTACAATAATTAGCCCACCACCAATACCTAAAAGGCCAGCACAAAAGCCGACAACCGAGCCGAGTAATACGCAAGTTAGAAAAATACTCAATAACATTATTAACTGCTTCTTAAATTAAAGTAACGAAGAAAACTACCTGCCTGCACGTACAAAACCGCCTAAACCAAATTGCTCAAGTTGTTCATTTAGATAGCTGTGTACTTGTTTAGACGTTGAGAGGGTAAGTACATGTGCCAACATCAATTTAACTTGATGAAACTCAACATGGCGGATCACCCATTTTATTTTTGCAATATTATGCGCGTTCATACTGAGTTTGTCATACCCCATTGCTAATAATAATAAAGCACCTGCTGGCTCACTCGCTAACTCACCACATAAGCTCAATGGCACTAATGAACGGGTTGATTGCTCAGCTATATGGTTAAGTGCTCTTAAAACCGCAGGATGATATGAATTATATAAACCTGAAACACGTGCATTGTTGCGATCAACCGCTAATAAATACTGGGTTAAATCATTACTACCTACCGAAAAAAAATCAACCTTGTCCGCTAATTCAGGAAGTTGATAAATAATACCTGGCACTTCAATCATTATACCAATTTTAGGACGAGTAAGCTTTTTTTCACCGGCAAAGTTAAGCTCAGCAGACAGTTCATAGTAAGCTTGATTGATTAGGCGAGTGGCTTCATCTACCTCTAAAATACTGGAAATCATCGGTAACATTATTTCTAAGTTTTCCTGCCCAACATTAGCGCGTAGCATCGCGCGCACTTGTAACAGGAAAATCTCAGGGTGGTCGAGTGTAATACGTATGCCACGCCAACCTAGAAATGGATTGTCTTCATTTATAGGAAAGTATGGCAAAGACTTGTCGCCACCCACATCAAGTGTACGCATGGTAACCGATTGATTGGGAAAGGCGCTTAATACTTGACGATAAAGTTCAGTTTGCTCACTCTCTGAGGGAAAACAACTACGATTCATAAAGGGAATTTCAGTACGATATAAACCGATCCCCACTGCCCCTGAGTTTTTTGAATGTTCAAACCCAGAAGAAAGCCCTGCATTTAATTGCAGTTCAATAGCATGACCATCTTTTGTAATGGCAGGTAATTCCTCTACTTTTTTAACTTTGTCGGCAAGTCGTGTTTCTTGTTTGATTAAGTGTTGATATTCCCGTTGTAAAGCTTCATTAGGCTGAACAAAAAGCTCGCCACTATAGCCATCAACAATGCAGTTTTTTTGATGTAAACGGCTCAACGAAATTTTATCGATCCCCATAATAGCTGGCACACCTAATGCCCTTGCTAAAATAGCCGCATGAGAATTATTAGAGCCTAAAAGCGAAACGACACCTTTCAAACCTTGGTGCTGGTACTGCGCGAGCATAGCAGCAGTAACTTCTTCAGCAACGAGTATAAACTCCTTAGGAGGCGCTTTTTCATTGATATTTAAATTTTTTAAATTTAGTAGTAAACGATTACCTAAATCACGGATATCACTGGCTCTTTCGCGAAAGTAACTATCATCTAATGCTTCAAATTGAATTACATAACCATCAATTATCTGCTTTAAAGCACTTTCAGCAGTCCAGCCAAGTTTTATTTTATCAGACACCTCTTTCCCGATATTGGCATTGTCTAATAGCTGCTTGTACATATCGAAAATATCAAGAGAGCTGTCAGCAATAATGCCTTGCAGTTTACTTGTCATGAAATCGAAGTCTATGCGCGTTTTTGTAACCGCTTCTTCAAAGAATTGTAATTCTAGATCAGGGGTTTTAGTTCGCTGCAAATATACGGTGGCTAAACTTACCACAGGATAAACAACAAACATTTCGCCTATCATGACTCCTGAAGATCCAGCAACACCTTGCAATGCTTTAGTCCAATGACTGTTGGTATCTTGCTCGGTGATTAAAAAATTAGCTTCGGCATTGGCTAATGACGTTGCTAATTGGGCTGATAACGTCACTAAAAAGGCTTCTTCATTTTCGGTAAAATGCCTAGCCTCTTTTTGTTGAATAGAGAGTATGCCTAATACTTTACGGCGATGAATGATGGGGGTACCTAAAAAGGCATTGAGTTCATCTTCTTCAACTTCTGGGGCATGAACAAATTGTGGATGATGTTGCGCGTTCGCAATATTGAGGGGTTCTTCTCGTTGACCAACTAAGCCAACTAACCCTTCGGTAAAGCCAATCGTTGTTTGACCTAATGAACGTTCTGCTAATCCGTCAGAAGCCACTAGTAAAAAATGTTGTTTATGGTGATCCGCAAGATAAATGGAGCAACAATCAGTATTCATCGTTTCTTTTATTTGTACAACCATACGATGCAAAGCACTGTCGAGTTCAGCATTTTGGCTAAATTCAAGAACGATTCTACGTAGGGTCGTTAACATACTATTCCTTAAATAAAAATAGCTTGCAAGCAAGCTATTTATAACCGTTTCGCTTTAAGATACAGCTTATATCTTAAAGCGAAATAGGTATATTATACATCTGTGTTTTAATCGTAAAAACTGCTACATAATAATAATCAACTACGACGTTTACGGTTATGATGACGATAAGAAGGCATAGACGCCTGTGCAAATTCCTTCATCACTTTACGGTAAACTTCACGTTTAAAAGACACCACCTGACGCACTGGATACCAATAACTCACCCAACGCCAATCATCGAACTCTGGATGATCAGAGTGAAGTAAGTCAACAGCAGACTCTTCTGACGTTAACTTAAGTAAAAACCATTTCTGTTTTTGCCCAATACAAACAGGTTTACTTTCATGCCTTATTAAACGCTTTGGTAATTTATATCTTAACCAGTGTTTAGTCGAAGCAACAATGCTGACATGTTCCGGTTTCAATCCCACTTCTTCGTGCAATTCTCGGTACATGGTTTCTTCTGCTGTTTCTCCCTCATCAACTCCACCCTGTGGATATTGCCAAGAGTGTTGACCATAACGTCTAGCCCAAAATACTTGTCCTCTATCATTGATTATGACTATGCCGACATTAGCTCGATAGCCTTCGGCATCTATCAAAGGAATTCCCAATAACTTCATAAAATATAGTTTGATTCTTCCATAATATGGGCTTGCGGGCAATTAATTAATTTTTTATTTTATCTAACCATAGCGCGAAAAGTTTCGAATCTTTATACTGACCAAAGAAAGATCACTACTAAAGAGCCTTAGTTATTAAAATTAATATTCCCACTAATGAAAATGAATTACTCAAAAGAGCACAGGCACTAGCGGGGCTTAATTTAGCCGAAATAGCTGAGCAGGCAGGTGTAATAGTCCCTAAGGATTTAACACGCGAAAAAGGTTGGATAGGCCTTTTACTTGAGCAAGTTCTTGGCGCTAGCGCGGGGTCAAAGCCCGAACCAGATTTTCCACATTTAGGTATTGAGTTAAAGTCATTGCCCATTAATACACAAGGCAAACCATTAGAGACCACCTTTGTTTGCGTTGCACCATTAACAGGCTTAGTAGGAGCGAGTTGGCAAACCAGTCATATTCGTAACAAAATGGCGCGGGTGCTATGGGTGCCAGTTATTTCTGAGCGACATATTCCGATAGGCGAACGCATAGTTGGCACTCCCTTTATTTGGTCTCCGTCTCCTGAAGAAGAACAATTACTTGCATTAGACTGGCAAGAACTTACTGATATGATTGTTTTAGGGGAAGTTGAAAATATTTCAGGAAAACATGGTCAAGTGCTACAACTTCGCCCTAAAGCGGCAAATAGCCAAGCTAAAACACAAGCCTTTAATAAACACGGTCAACCGTTTCAAACACTTCCTCGAGGTTTCTATTTAAAAACTTCTTTTACCCACATGTTATTGCGTAACCATTTACGTATTGATTAATCCTCAACATATTATTAGTTGTGGTTTAGGTAAGCTGAAATACTCGAAAATGCTTTTCAGCAAATGTGGTGGGCGCGGCAGGAGTCGAACCTGTGACCGGCAGAGGTTCGCTTCGTAGCTCCTACTTTCTGCTCGATCTATCCAACATCATTTTAATCCTATAAAGTTTTTACTTTATTTTAGCCGAAAAAAAACCAATCCGAAGATTGGTTTATTCCTGCTTTACAGCAAATGTGGTGGGCGCGGCAGGAGTCGAACCTGCGATCGGGAGAGGTTCGCTTCGTAGCACCTACTTTCTGCTCGATCTATCCAACATCACTTTAATCCTATAAAGTTTTCACTTTATTTTAGCCGAAAAAAAACCAATCCGAAGATTGGTTTATTCCTGCTTTACAGCAAATGTGGTGGGCGCGGCAGGAGTCGAACCTGCGACCGCCTGGTTCGTAGCCAGGTACTCTATCCAGCTGAGCTACGCGCCCACAGTAAACGTTATTTAATATCTGGTTAAAAGATAATACCCATTATTTTTATAAGCTTGGTATATGCTTAACAATTCAAACACTATCACAAAGGATTATATTTTAATTATTGATGGTGCTATTTTACAGGAGAAAAAAAACCAATCCGAAGATTGGTTTTTTTCAGCTTTACAGCAAATGTGGTGGGCGCGGCAGGAGTCGAACCTGCGACCGCCTGGTTCGTAGCCAGGTACTCTATCCAGCTGAGCTACGCGCCCACATTAAACCTTTTTTAATATCTTGTTCAAAGATAATATCCATTAATTTTATAAGCGTTGATATTTGCTTATTCCACAATTCAATTAAGAAAAGTGGTGGGCGCGGCAGGAGTCGAACCTGCGACCGCCTGGTTCGTAGCCAGGTACTCTATCCAGCTGAGCTACGCGCCCTCACATGAACTATTTTTTATATCTTAGTCTAAAGATAGCAAATTTCTTTGCGTTTACTATTCTTATCAAAGTTACCCATGATAAAAGTAATGGCGGAGAGCGAGAGATTCGAACTCTCGAACGGATTTAAAGCCGTTACTCCCTTAGCAGGGGAGCTCCTTCGGCCACTCGGACAGCTCTCCATTTTTACTTCTTTACTGTAGAGTTACGGTATGTATTTAACATGCATACTATATAAAACGCTCTATCAGGCTATTAACCAGATACTCCCTTAACGGGTGAGTGTCTTCAACCTCTCGGTCACATCTCCAGTGGGTGCGAATACTAATGGATCGAGAAAATAAGTCAAACATTTTTTTCAATTTTTCTATAGTTTTAGAACTGTTTGCTGGGAATTCAACCAACAAGGCTATTATTCATGCTTAAAATGGTATTGTTCAATAAATTAAGTAAAAATAAATTAATTTTTAGCCATTAAAAAAGTCGGCTTTTGCCGACTTTTTTTAACGACAGTAATTAACAAAGCTAAAATTTGTTACCTGCTTCTGCTTCTGTTTCCCCTTCGCTATTATCACTTCCTGTTTTCTCTGCTTGTATGCGCATGTAAATTTCTTCACGGTGAACAGATATTTCTTTTGGTGCATTTACACCAATGCGAACCTGATTACCTTTTACGCCTAAAACAGTAACGGTAACTTCATCACCGATCATTAACGTTTCACCAACCCTACGAGTTAAAATTAACATCCTAAATATCCTTTATGTTTAAAAGCCAGTCCACTAAAAAATTATAAGCTAGTAATAAATTTAGTTTAATTTTGGTAAAAGTACATAATAAAAATTAAAAACTTTGTAGAAAATAGTTACTTAAGTTCACTAATACTCAGTTTTACTGCTATTTACAAAGATTTTATTACCACAAGTGATAACGAGTTATTAACTTTGTACTTATAACCAATATTGGCATTCTAGCAAGCTTATTCAAGCAATAAATAGATTTTTATAAAATTTTTATAACTATTTGTTATTATTAATATTGTAGGTAACGTAGGCTAACGTTAAATTAACAGTTGAATAACCTACTTCGCTATTTAAAAGATTTTCCATCAAAAAAGGAGCTAAAGCGCTCCTTAATGAAATATATTAGCTGGGTATAATATTACGATAGTTTGTCAGTTAACCATGCTTTCGCAGCATCTAGCGCTAAGGTTAGATGCTCAGGCTGAGTTCCCCCTGCTTGGGCCATATCGGGACGGCCGCCACCTTTACCACCAACGTGTTGTGCTGCTGTATTAACTAAGTCACCTGCTTTTACTTGTCCGGTTAGATCTTTGGTAACACCAGCGATTAAACCCACTTTTCCTTCTGAAGCGGTTCCTAAGAGAATGATACCTGAGCCAATTTTATTTTTGAGTTCATCCATCATACCGCGCAACGCTTTAGACTCTACACCCGCCAAATCTGCCACAAGTACTTTTACGCCATTAACATCAATGGCTTCGCTGATTAAGTCTGAACCAGCCTGAGCGGCAACTTGTTGTTTCAGTATTTGAATTTCTTTTTCGAGTTGCTTACTGCGACTTATTAATTGTTCAACTTTTCCAGGCATATTAGCAATATCAGATTTAACCATTGCAGCAACTAAAGATAGATTTGATCCTTGCTGCTCAGTGAACGCAAGTGCACATTCACCAGAAACCGCTTCTATTCGGCGTACGCCAGCAGCTATTCCTGACTCAGAAACTATTTTAACAAACCCGATATCACCAGTGCGCTCAACATGAACACCGCCACAAAGTTCTGTAGAGAAGCCGCCTAAAGTAACAACACGTACTTCATCATCATATTTTTCACCAAACAATGCCATCGCACCTTTTTCTTTAGCGTCATCTATCTGCATTAATTCAGTTTCACGCGCTAAATTATTACGTATTTGTTCGTTTACTAAACGTTCAACAGTTTGTAGCTCTGTTGGCGTTACCCCTTCAAAATGAGAAAAATCAAAACGTAACTTTTCAGCATCACATAACGAACCTTTCTGCGTAACATGCTCACCCAATACACGACGTAATGCCGCATGAAGAATATGGGTAGCGGTATGATTTTTAACAATAGCGGCACGTCGTTCAATATTTATTTCAGCTTTTACACGACGATTTACGCCTAAATCAACACGTGCAATACCTTTATGGGCAAAAGCATTACCCATTTTAGTCGTATCATGTACTTCAAAAATACCGTCATCAATATGAAGAATACCTTGGTCGCCTGCCTGACCGCCCGATTCAGCATAAAAAGGCGTTTTGTCTAGAATTACAATGCCCTGCTCGCCTGCTTTTAATTCAACAACCGACGCTTCACTGTTGAATAGCTCGACAATTGTTGAAGAGAATTCATTACGGGTATAACCTTTAAACTCGGTATTGTGATCAGATTTAAGCTGGTCGTTATAGTTAGAGCCGAACTGACTCGCTTGCTGAGCACGTTCACGCTGCAAGCCCATGGCTATATCAAAGCCATTATGATCAACTTTCAATTGACGTTCGCGGGCAATATCTGCAGTTAAATCAGCAGGAAAACCATAGGTGTCATAAAGTTTAAAGGTATCCTCGCCTGAAATAGTATCGCCTTTAAGACCAGCCAAAATATCTTCAAGTAAGAGCATGCCGCGATCAAGGGTACGACCGAATTGCTCTTCTTCAATACGTAGTATTTTTTCAATAACCGCTTGTTGACTAATCAGCTCAGGGTAAGCTTCACCCATTTGTTTGCCTAATGAGACTACTAATTTATGAAAAAAGTGTGATTTGGCTTCTAATTTATGGCCATGGCGTACGGCACGACGAATAATGCGACGTAATACATACCCGCGACCTTCGTTTGAAGGCATAACACCATCGGCGATTAAAAAGCTACATGAACGAATATGGTCCGCAATAACACGCAAAGATTTATGTTCTAAATCATTACATTGCAGTAACTCAGCCGTATCTTTAATTAATCCTTGAAAAATATCAATTTCATAATTGCTATGCACGCCTTGCATTATCGCTGAAATGCGCTCTAAGCCCATGCCTGTATCAACAGAAGGTTTAGGTAAGTTTTCCATTGTACCGTCAGCATGGCGGTTGTATTGCATAAAAACTAAGTTCCATATTTCAATGAAGCGGTCGCCATCTTCATCGGGTGAGCCAGGAGGTCCACCAAAAATATTTTCACCGTGATCATAAAATATTTCAGAGCAAGGGCCACATGGCCCAGTATCACCCATTGACCAAAAGTTATCAGACTCGTATTTTTTATCTGGCGACTTATCGCCAATACGAATAATTTTTTCTACCGGAATACCAATTTCGTCACGCCAAAAAGCAAAAGCTTCTTCATCGCTGTCATAAACAGTTACTAATAGTTTTTCTTTAGGTAACGCTAATTTAGTCGTCAAAAATTCCCATGCAAAACGCATAGCATCTTCTTTAAAGTAGTCACCAAAACTAAAGTTTCCTAACATTTCAAAGAAAGTGTGGTGACGGGCCGTATAGCCAACATTCTCTAGGTCATTATGTTTACCACCGGCACGAACACAACGTTGTGAAGAAGTCGCACGGGTATAACTGCGGCTCTCGGCCCCCAGAAAAACATCCTTAAAAGGAACCATGCCCGCATTAGTAAATAATAACGTCGCGTCATTACCTGGAACTAATGAACTACTTGGAACAATTTGATGTTGCTTCGACGCATAAAAGTCTAAAAATGTTTGACGTAATTGGGCACTAGTTTTAATCATGGGAACGTTCACTCTCTGAAAAGTTAATTCTTGAATTTTATTCGTTTAATCGTTACGAGTATCTTTAATCAGCGGCATGATTTCATCAGGAGAGAAACCTCGATACTGCATAAATCGAATGCGTTTTATTTTGTCTTTTTGGTCTTTAATCGTACTTGCGCCAAAACGTTTATTATACGCAAGCTCGGCTTGAAGATACCAATCAATTTGTTGATTTTTGTTCAGTTCAACTATAATACTGTCACAAACACCTTTTTGTGCCAATTCATTACTGATATAAAGCCAACCATAACCTTTATTGAGACGACTACAAAACAAGCATTCGGCAAAACGTTGCTCACTTAAATAGTTTTTTTCGATTAAGTATTCAAGAACTGGCGTAATTTCATCTTCGCTGTATTCACGTAATTTGAGTTTTTCCATTAACTCTTGATAAGAATGCTCGCGACGGGAGAGTATATCTACCGAACAATGTAAAATTGCTTTATTCAATGAATAATTACCTTTAAAGACATTTTTCACTTATTTTACCGCTAAATTAACGCATAATCATAGTGTTCACTTATTTGCTTTTCGCATAAATAATTAAGTTTTTACTTTGAGTGAATAATCACGCAGAATAAGTTGTTATAAAGTAAGCGTTACGTTTATAGATAATCAGCAAATAAACAGGGATCTGTATGAAGGTATATTTTAAGAACCTTAGTCAAATTTTTACCATTTTTTGTATTACATTTTTACTTTCTGCCTGCGGTGGGTCTAGCGACAAATCAAAAAATTATATAATTAGTACTGATGTATCAACGATTAGCTTCAGCAATGAAATATTGACTGAATTTCAAGATTCAATATCGGTTAATGTTACCTTTGAAGGTGATGGCTTATTAGTCGGTTATGCACCAGACACTCAACCTGTTGGCTGGCTAGCATTTAGAACTGAAAATATAACCTCAAATTCTGCCACTGTTCATATCGACTTAGCGCAAGCTGACCAAATTAATATCGGTAAATACGTCACAAAACTCCGTTTTTCTACAGGTGAATTAACAGATAATAGTACAACCTTAGTTCATCATGATATTGATGTTTCATTGCTGATTTGGCAAGCCAATATCAACACTGATTTGTTAAGTTTTCGAGGTACTTTTGGGGATACCGAAATTCCAAGTCAAACTATAGCGATTACCAGCGAAAGTAATGATTGGCAGTTAACAAGCGATGTTGACTGGATAACGTTTGACGTAACGTCAGGTACTGGCGATGCCACCGTAAAAATCACTCCAAATATTAGTAGCTTTACCTCTGCACAATTATCAAGTGGAAATATCATTCTCACCGAAGTAACAACCGGTGACAAAAAACGTATTCCTATTGAAATAGGTTTAGACAATCAGTATTTATATACCAGCCAAGCGAGTTTAGCTTTTACTTCAACGGCAAATATCTCTGCGCTTGAACAAACCCTAAAAGTAAATACCAACAGCAGCGCTACCGTGAATTGGCAAGCCAGTTCAACAGCAACTTGGCTAACCTTAACAAAACTTGAAAATGATTTTCTTAAGGTGACCGTTGATGTGAGTGTTATGCCTGTAGAAGCGATGAGTGAAAGTAGCATAAGTGTCAGTGCTATTGAAAATGATGCGGTTATTAGCAGCACAGTACCGGTCTCATTATTTCAAAATACCGAACAGACAGAAACTAAGATCATCACAGATATCACCGTAAATAACGACACAATGATCTCGGCCCCCAATATGCCCTATTTTTATGTAGGTTCAACAAATAAGTTACACGTTTACCAGCAATATAGTGGTGAATTGTTACACGCTATCGTTATTGCACCTGAAAACACCTTACTTGAGCAATTTATTGTTCACCCTAACGGCAGGAAATTACTCGCAAAAGCCATTGAAACGATAACGAATGACGACGGCACCACTACAGACGTTGTTCATCGTTATAATGTTAATTTAAGTGATTATAGTTTTAGTGAAATTGAAACACCTACCATTGAGTTTGAACCAAGTCGTTATGTTCAATTTGCAGGTCGTTACTTTATTGTTACACAAGCATTAGAGTTTGCTGATGATAGCCTGCAGCGTTTATTTCGAGATCCTAACCTGAGCACTTTAGCGGCAAGCGTAGATCAAGCGAATGAAACAGAAGCACTTTATACCTTAGATGCTTCAGTACTGCCAATTAAACGTTATACCGCGCAGGTTAACGATTTCACCCAAGATAAAATAATCACCCTATTAACACATGAATATAAACCAGAGTTACTCGCTGAGAACGACAGAGTTTCAGGCCTTGTCGTCAATAATAACGAAACAGCGCTTTATATTAACAGCCCAACCAGTGAACATATCAGCTTTGACGGAACAACGTTTACCGATAATGGCTTGCTGACCCAAGCAGAAGGTGCAACGACACTATTCGTTGAAAAAGGTAGCAATCACCTTACTTATTATGTGCGCTTTGACCCCGCAAGCGGATTTATTGTTAATGTTTACAATCAACAATCAGTATTGACTTCAACCATTAATACCCAGGGCCAGCAGCCCACTAGCATCAATATTTCAGCGGACAGTAAACGTTTATTAATAGATGCGTCATTAGGCACTCAAATTGAAATCGTAACGGTAGAATAAGCTCAATACTCAAAGCCGTGATATTTTATGAGTACCATAGAACCCCGTGCTAGCCACGGGTTTTTTATATCAAACTTATTAAAGACGATTTCGGGCTAAGCTTCAATCTACAAAGCATACGCCAATAATATAGCCAGACAACAATTCAGCTTTTTAAATCGGTTATTCACCGTTTTTATCAATGTCTGCCTTGTACCTTGTCAAAGAGCCACATAGAATCAGTCTATTAACTTTGTTGATAATGTATTTACAAAGTCATTTTATTTACCAAAATTTAATAAAAGGTCATTTATGAAGAAGCGCTTATTAGCCCCTCTTGCCATTGCTATTGCATTAGCGGGTTGTCAATCAAACGACAGCAACACCAGTAAAGCTCAAGAAAGTAAACAAACAACTCAGCAAGCTGAACATGTAAATCTATTGTTTAGTGAGTTTACGACACCTCACGGCATTCCTCCTTTTGATCAAATTCAAAAAAGTGATTACTTACCTGCTTTCGAACAAAGCATCATAGATAATAAAAAAGAAATTGCTGTCATTGCGAATGCGACGAATGAAGCAACATTCACAAATACTATTGAAGCCATGGAAAAGTCAGGTGACTTTCTCAACCGAGTAAGCAATGTGTTTTATGGCTTAACGGGATCAATGTCTGACGAAGAAATGCGTAGTATTGCCAAAGCTGTATCACCACAATTATCAGCGTTAAATGACGATATTAATCTTAATGCTAAATTATTTGCACGTGTAAAAGCGGTTTACGACAAAAAAGATCAGCTGAACTTAAAAGTAAACGAATTAACATTACTTGAAAAAACCTACAAAGGTTTTGTCCGTGGTGGTGCTAACTTGTCAGATGCTGATAAAGTAAAGTTACGCCAGCTTAATACACAATTAAGTGAATTAAGCTTAAAGTTTGGCGAAAATTTATTACACGAAACTAACAGTTTTGAAATGGTTATTGATAACAAAGCTGACTTAGACGGTTTGCCCAGCGATATTATTGCGGCTGCTGCGGTTACCGCAACAGAGCGAGGCTATGATGGTAAGTGGGTGTTTACTACACATCGTCCCAGCAAAAACCCGTTCTTAACCTATGCAACTAACCGCAAATTACGTGAAACTTTATATAAAGGTTACACCATGCGCGGCAACAATGACGACGCGTTTGATAACAAAAAGATTGCTGCAGAAACAGCAAGCTTACGTTACAAAAAAGCGCAGTTGCTCGGTTACAAAACTCATGCCCATTTTGTCCTTGAAAATGCAACAGCCAAAACACCAGAAAACGTTTTTGGTTTATTAAATCAAGTTTGGCCAGCCGCTTTAGCAAGAGCAAAAGAAGAGTCAGCCGATATACAAAAACTGGCGAATGAACAAGGCGCAAAAATCGAAGTAGAAGCATGGGATTGGTGGTTTTACTCAGAAAAAATTCGCAAAGCTCGTTACGACATCGACGCCGCTGAAACTAAGCCTTATTTTTCACTTGAAGGGACTTTACAAGGTATTTTCTTCACTGCTGAAAAACTGTGGGGCGTAACGTTTAAAGAACGTAACGACTTACCTAAATACCATGAAGATGTACGTACCTTTGAAGTCTTTGATAAAGACGGAAGCTATGTTGGTATTTATATGACTGATCATTACGTGCGCGAAAGTAAACGTGGTGGTGCTTGGATGAGCAGCTTCCGTAAGCAACACCGTATGTATGGTGAAGAAGTTACTCCTATTATTTACAATGTATTGAACTACCCTCGTCCTGTTGGTGATACACCGACATTATTAACCTTTGACCAAGCCTCAACCTTATTCCATGAATTTGGCCATGCTATTCAAGGGTTATTGTCTAATGGTTATTACCGCTCTCAAACAGGTACTGCTTTACCGCGTGACTATGTTGAGTACCCATCTCAAGTGATGGAAAATTGGATGACAGAGCCAGAAGTATTGGCTAACTTTGCTAAACATTACAAAACAGGCGAAGTGATCCCAATGGAGCTGGTTGAAAAAATTCAAGCTTCAGGAAAGTTTAATCAAGGTTTTGGTACCACTGAATACCTTGGTGCTGCTTTGCTCGATATGAGCTGGCATTCTTTGGAAACCGCCGAGATACAAGATGCGGCTGCTTTTGAGAAGAATGTATTGTCTGAAATAGGCTTAATAAAAGAAATTTCACCTCGTTATAGAACTGGCTATTTTTCACATATATTTTCTGGTGGTTACTCATCAGGTTATTACGGCTACATTTGGTCGAATATCTATGATGCAGATACTTGGTTAGCGTTTAAAGAAAATGGCATTTTTGATGAAAAGACCGCTGATTTATATCGCAAACATATATTAGAACCCGGTGGTAGTGAAGACCCAGCAGTAATGTATCGTAGATTTAGAGGCCAAGACCCTAAGGTTCAGCCATTGCTTGACCGTCGTGGTTTAACGACAACTAAATGACGTTAACCGTAATATTATTAATATCCGTTATTTAAGGCTCCGTCATGCTGATACTACATTTATATGAGTCTCAGCATGACGATTTACAACTAAAAAAGATATTAACTGACATAGCGTTTTATGATTGCTAAAAAAACCTAAGTGCTTATATTTACATCCTGATATCATGCTCACTACTGTTGTCTTTAGCGGGATAACATCCAGTTTTAAAAATTTTAATAAAAGTTTATTTGTATTGTTTGTAACCTAATAATGTAATAATAATATTTTTTAAACGCCATGTAATTCACTAAAGTTAACCCCCCTATTATGAAGTCAAAATCTGCTGTATTACTCATATTGAAAGGTTTTGTAAAAATGAGTGTTATTTTCAATAACAATAAAATAAAGCCTTCGCTGTTTTTATTTTTCCTCATACTTTTCCCTTCCTGCGTTTCATTCGCTGCGGTGCAATCGACTCGGTTTGAGCGTCTATCTATTGAAGATGGACTGCCACAAAGTAATGTAAATCAAATACTACAAGACAGACAAGGCTTCATATGGGTAGGGACTTCCAACGGGTTAGCACGTTATGACGGCTATACGTTTAAAGTATTTAAACATAGTGGTAAAAATCAGAACTCACTAACAGGCAATGTAATTCGCACTATATTTGAAGATAGAAGTGCTAACCTCTGGATAGGTACAGAAGTTGGACTTAATCACTTTAATCCGAGAACGGAACAGTTTAATCGCTTTCGTCACAATGCTAACAATCTAAATAGCTTAAGCCATGATGTTGTCAATGCAATAACGCAAGACCGTTCAGGCAATATTTGGATTGGTACTCGGGGCGGACTTAATCGTTTTGATCCAAAAACAGGGCAGTTTACTCATTATAAATACAATATAAATAATCCAAAGAGTTTAAGCCATAATAATGTCTGGGCAATATTAGAGGATAATAACGGCGAAATTTGGGTTGGCACTCATGCTGGTCTTAGTCGCTTTAATGCAAAAACCGAGCAATTTACTCATTACTTTCACAATGCTAACGACCCCAATAGCATAACTCAAGGAACAGTTTGGTCAATAATTACTGATAAGCAAGATAATCTTTGGATGATTACTGAAAACGGCTTAAATCGATTTAGTCTGCAAACTGAGCAATTTACTCATTACCGCCATAAGGCTAATAATGCTAATAGTTTAAGCGATGGCGTAGTTTTAACGTTAGCAGCTGATAAAAACGGCAACCTTTGGATTGGGACAAATATGGGATTGAATAGACTGAACCTTGAAACTGAGGCTTTCACCTATTACCGTCATGAAGAGGCCAATATAAATAGCTTAGGCTATGGTGATATTATGGCTATCTTAGAAGACAGAGAAGGTAATATTTGGTCAGGAACTAACAAAGCGGGTCTTAGCCGCTTCAATCCAAAAATAGAGCAGTTTGGTCATTACCGTCGAGATATCCTTAGCCCCGTGAGCTTAAGTAATAATTGGGTTGCTGCTATCGTTGAAGACCAGCAAGGCGATCTTTGGGTGGGAGTTGATTCAGAAGGTATTAATCGCTTTAATAAAAAAACTCAGCAGTTTGAGCATTATAGTATCAATGAAACTAACCCAGAAAATATAAGTAATAACTGGGTTAACGCAATAACTAAAGATCACCAAGGCAATATTTGGTTTAGCACTAGAAGTGCATTAAATAAATTCACCCTCAACACTGAAGTATTCAGTACGTATCGGCATAACTTGAATGATTCAGACAGTTTAGGTAGCAGAGGTATCCAAGCGATAACTGAAGACAGCCAAAATAACCTTTGGGTCGGTACGGCTAATGGCCTAGATTATTTTCTCCCTAAAACTGCAAAATTCAGGACCTATCAGCATAGTGAAGTTAATTTAAACAGTTTGAGCCATAACCATGTTTTAGCAATAACTGAAGATAACCAAAAAAATCTTTGGGTGGCTACTGCTGAGGGCCTTAATTACTTCAATCCTAAGACTGAAGTATTTACTCATTATCGTCATGATATGACTCAACCAAACAGTTTAAGTCATAATTATATTAGCTCAATAGCTTTAGATGACAAGGGTAACCTTTGGGTAGGCACCATGAATGGTTTAAACCTTATGGATATGAAGTCAGGGGCGTTTGTACGTTTTACCGAAGAGGACGGATTACCTGATAGCACCATTTATGCAATAGAGATTGATGAGCAAGGTTATTTATGGATAAGTACCAATCAAGGCTTATCTCAATTTAACCCCAAGTCTAAAACGTTTAAAAATTATGATGTTGGCGATGGCTTACAAAGTAATGAATTTAATGCTGGCGCTTCTTATAAGAGTGACAGTGGCGAATTGTTTTTTGGCGGCATTAATGGTTTTAATCGATTTTTTCCTGATAAGCTAATTCAGGATAACAATAAACCTGTGGTCGTTTTCACCGAAATGCTATTGTTGAATCAATCAGTCGCTATCGATGCCAATAAAGAACACGATAAAAATAAGGCAAAACCTGAAGATGATACACTTTTTTTGGAGAAAGGGATCCATGCAACATCAGCAATCACTTTAACCCACAAAGAAAATTTAGTGGCGTTTGAGTTTAGTGCTTTACACTTTTCTGCCCCGAAAAAAAATCAATATGCATACAAGCTTGAAGGTTTTGATGACCATTGGATAATGACCGATTATAAAAATCGCCGAGCAACGTACACAAATCTATCTGGTGGTGAATACTTACTAAGAGTAAAAGCAAGCAACCCTAATGGTATTTGGAATGAAGAAGGTGTTTCACTTAAAATAACCGTGCTACCACCTTTCTGGAACTCTTGGTGGGCATATACGTTATATTTCATCTTATCTTTGCTCATATTAGTCTTTTTTATTAGGGCTCATCAAAAAAAAGCAATTTTTGAACGTGACCTTATTAAGCAATTAGAGCATCAGGTTTCCACACAAACGGCTTCAATCAAACAAGAATCAAAAAAGGTTATTAAGGCGAATGAAGTCAAATCTCAATTCTTAGCGAATATGAGCCATGAGATAAGAACACCTTTAACCTCTATTATTGGCCAAACTGAAGCGATATTGCATGGTGATATTGATAACAGTGATGATGGCATAAAAGTCATATATAACAATAGCTTGCATTTACTGAGCTTATTGAATGACACCCTAGACTTAAGCAAAATAGAGGCAAATAAATTTGAATTAGAAATAACGGCCTTAGATCTCATACAAATACTTATCGACATTAAAAATATTTTCTCAGAGCAAGCTAAATCTAAGGGCTTAAATTTTACTATATACCATACTTTACCCTCCCCTTTTATGATCAATATTGATGGCTTTCGTTTAAAGCAAATCCTTATTAACCTTTGTTCAAATGCCATTAAGTTTACTGAAAAAGGGGATGTTGCTATTGAAATATACGCGCAGCATTATAATCATATCAACGAATTAACTTTCATAATACGTGATACAGGCATAGGTATCAGTGATGAACAATTAAGAAGAGTGTTTGACGCCTTTACGCAAGCAGATACCAGCATTAGTAGGCGCTTTGGTGGCTCAGGTTTAGGGTTAAATTTATCTGAAAAGTTAGCAGACTTCATGGGGGGAATAATCGATGTTGAAAGTGAGATAGGTCAGGGCAGTATTTTTACGTTGATATTACCGTTCACTCCCACCAGTTCAACTGAGATTGTAAAAGAATTCAAAGTAACAAAGAAGACCTACAGTGGCGCTATTTTATTGGCTGAAGACCATGATGATAATAGGCATTTAATGAGCAGACTACTGACCGGACTAGGTTTTGAGGTTTATACTGCGACCAACGGCTACGAAGTAATAGAGTCTTACTTTAAAAATAAACCTGATTTAATCTTACTTGATATTCAGATGCCAAAAATGGATGGTATAGAAGCGATAAAAATTCTAAGAGCTAGATCTTGTGAAGTGCCGATTATTGCATTAACGGCAAATACCTTAGCCAAAGAGCTAGAACAATATTTAGCACTAGGATTTAATGGATTTCAAGCTAAGCCTTTTGAGCGACAAAACTTTATCAATACCATAGCTAAGTATTTTGAACCGCCTATCAATAACAGCCACGAAGACAATAGCTCGCTAACTCATAGCAGCATTTATATATCTGATTTGGTTGCTAAATTTGAAGTGGGTTTAATTGCAGAACATAAAAAATTCATATTATTGAACCAAGCGAATGATAATGATGCACTTGCTAAACAAGCACATAAACTAGCTGGAGCCGCACAAATGTTTGGTTATAACAACATAACACGAGTCGCAATGAGCTTAGAGTCCAACATTAAGAAAAAAAATTCTGCCGATATTAAATCTAGCACCCATGAGCTTATTGCGGCGTTATTAACAATTATTAACAAAAGTGACTGATAACGTTTCTCATCATTTTATCTGTTAGCTCATTTGAAGCATATTCATTAGGCTCTCAGTACCACATCATACTGTTCGTCGTAAACATAAAAGCCCCAGTAAGTGCAAACTTACTGGGGCTTTTATTATCTTAAGCTAAAAGTAACGCTTACTTCATGTAAGGGTCACTTTCAAAAAAAGCAAAAACAGTATCAAAGGCGGGCTCTTGGTATTGCTTCAAGCCGGTATCACGAAAATCAATATCAATTTGACTTCTTACCAGTGCTTTTTTAACAAAACTACCAGCGATAATTTCTACCTGCAGCTCTTTTATTAATTGAATACACGCTTCTAATTTAAAGCCAATAGGTCCACCAGAGAATTTACCTTTTAATGCACGGCCACGGATAACAACTTTATCAACATTATAATCTTCCATCAATTTAGCAAAGGTAAATTGAAAATGTTGTACTGCTTCGGCATCACCCGCTTCTACTAAAGATATTTTTTGCACGCGTGTTTGCGGAATATCATACAAACCATTTTCACGTGACATGATACAAATAATTGCATCATTACCTTTTAATTCAACACCACATATTCTCATAAACTATACCAATTTAATTAAGTTTGTTCACACTCAGAGATTGTTAGTGGTTTGAGAACAAATAGAATTTTTTGGTATATAGTTATTCTATATAAAAGAAATTCTGAGCAGTTATCGAATTACTGACAAACTCCCGAAGGGCGAGTTTAAAAGGCTTACAGCCTGCGTTATTAATTTTGATAAGGGAATAACCATTCTCTTCAATCAATGTCTTGCCTCTAAGCCTTTTAAATCTCGCTGAGTGGAAAAAATTATTTGAATTGGTATTAACCTCATTAAATTCGCGGTCGCATTATATACCGAAACAGTTAATACCGAAACGAATTAATGACATTTGTTATATTGGATTATAGTTTTACTTTTAGTTTAATATTATTTTGCTCAGTAAAATTAAGATAGTCATCTAATGCTTGTGGATTACCTCTGTTTTTCTGACAGACACTTTTTTGATACTGAAAACTAAACATATCAAACCATTGATCTAATAATTTTGCGTTTACTGGCTCTTCTGCCATTGCTAACATTCTTGCGGCAACTTCTGCGGTAGCAAATTGATAATTCTCTTCTGCTACTCGTATTTGATAGCGAGAAGTATTCGCCGCTTCATCAAGTAAATGAGGATCAAAAGCAGCAATAGGAAACTTATTTAAATAAGGGCTTTTACGAAACATTTTCTTCGCTTCACGCCAACAACCGTCCAGCATAATAAACAATGGTCGTTTTCCTGAATGAACAGGCATTTCATTACAGAAAACTTCACGCTCAGGTTGTGCATATTGTTGAGGAAAAACAACATAAGGTTGCCATTGCTCGTCGTTTAAAATGGCTAACATTTCTTTATTTTCTTTAGTTCTTGACCAAAGAAATGCAAAGGTATCTGGCACGACATCAGCAATCAATTTACCTGTATTACTCGGTTTCAATACTTCTGTGTCATACATCAATAATAAAAAACCAGCATTACTGGTGGATTTTGGCGAATATGAACAAATACAATGAGGTTTTGCTAGACGACATAAGTCACAACGTATAACACGTTGCCCACGAGACTTGTAAGTCGTCGTGCTTAGACTCATACGATAATGATGAAGTTTATGTACAGCGTGCATAAGTGTAATTAAGACCAATTCCAACATAAAAAATAGCGGCAATTAAGGCCGCTACTTTAGTGATTTTTAGTTTGATGTGCAATGCTTAAAAACACGGTTTACTGAATAAGTTAACTTACTCAAACCCATTGGGGTTTTGTGATTGCCAGCGCCAAGTATCAGCGATCATAGTATTTAAATTGCGTGTTGCTTGCCAACCTAATAGGCTGTTTGCTAATGATGCATCAGCGTAAACAGTGCCAATATCACCCGCGCGTCGCGGTACAACTTTATAAGCGATGTTTTGACCACTAATTTTTTCAAAAGTGTTCACTATTTCTAATACCGACGTACCATTTCCCGTACCGATATTAATGGCTTTACAACCTTCTATTTTCGTTAAACTCTCTAATGCTTTAACATGACCAATCGCTAAATCTACCACATGAATATAATCGCGAACACCCGTGCCGTCTGGCGTGTCGTAATCATCACCAAACACTTGTAGTTGAGGTAAACGCCCTACTGCCACTTGTGCTACATAGGGTAATAAGTTGTTAGGAATACCGTTAGGGTTTTCACCAATAGTCCCTGATTCATGTGCGCCAATCGGGTTAAAGTAACGTAGACAGGCAATGGACCATTCGCTATCACTTTTCGCTAAATCAAACAGTACATGTTCGACCATTAATTTAGTTTGACCATAAGGGTTAGTCGCAGAGGTTGGCATAGTTTCATCTAATGGTGATGGGTTATTCTCACCATAAACCGTCGCTGAAGAACTAAAAACTAAATTTTTAACACCATGTTTAGCCATAACCTGAAATAAAGTAACAGAGCCTGAAACATTATTTTGATAGTAACTCAATGGTATTTCGTTGGACTCACCAACCGCCTTTAAGCCAGCAAAATGCACAACAGCTTCAATATCATATTCTTTGAAAACAGCATCAAGCGCAGCTTCATCACAAATATCAGCTTTAATGAAAGTGACTGTTTTGCCGGTAATTGCTTTTACGCGATCTAGCACTAATGTTGATGAATTTGATAAATTATCAACTATGATAATATCTTTATCGAGTTGAAGTAATTCAACAACAGTATGGCTACCAATATACCCTGTGCCGCCAGTGATCAATAAACTCATTTTTAGTCCTTTTATAAATAGATGCTAGATCTTGATAACATCATGCTCAAATAAATTCAGCGTGATGGGAATGACAATATTTGTCATAACAATACTATGCGTAATATTCTGACACTGTCGCGATAAACTTACCAAGTATTTCTTTAGGTAATTGGTTAATCCCTGCGGCGCCAGCACGTCCTCCTCCCGTAGGAAATTGTACACAAATATTGTCAGCACCTTGTTTATTGTTCAAAGGTGCACGTAAACTTACCGTATAAGAGGCTTGTACATTTAAGGTACCTGTTTCATTCAAGGTAATTACAGCATGGGCTTTATTAGGTGATAAGTTCGCTAGTTCATTGCCAAAAACACCACTCACCCGGCGTGACCAAGCCTCATCAGCTAGCAGTACAACTTTACAAACATCGTTGTCAGCTAATACCTCAGCTGATTGTGCTTGCGCCATATCAGCCTTATAGGCAGCCGCTAATTGAGTAAAAATAGAATCAGGTGCATTAATTAACGCTAAAGGGTCTTCAAACGCCAAACAAGCATTGAATAGATCTGTGGGTGCAATATGTAAATCGTCAACGGTACGCCCGTAGCCATTATAATTAATATAAATACCGAGCGCTTTGAGTTGTTTTTGTTGTTGTGCTGACAGACCTTGCTGCGCGGCTAGTTTCACCGCAGACTCATTCATATTGTCACCAAAGGCCGCGGTAATTGCCCAATTAGCAAATTGACCTTTGAGGTAGTCGTTCATTAATAAGCTGGTGCAGGTATTGGCATCAGTGTCTATCAACGCAGTTAATTTTTTTGATTGCGGGATATCTCCCGAGCGATGATGGTCAACATAGAAAATATCGATGTTATTTTCTAGCAACATAGCTAATGCATCGCTATTTTTTTCCATGGAAATATCAAGCACGGTAACCGATGTTGTTGCCGCAACAGGTACTTGCTTTAATAAGCTAATATCTCGCTTAACTCCCGTTATCAACGTTGATTTTTTGGGCTGGGCCAAGCGCAATTGTACTAAAGCAATAATGCCGTCTGCATCGCCATTAAAAACATCATAATGCATGAACAAAGCCTTCTGCTATGAGATGGTTGACTATTTGCTCTGCACACAGTTGAATTGATTTTTCTGCGGTTTTTACATGGATAGCTGGAGATTCAGGTATATCGTAACCTGAGCTTATCCCGGTAAAGTCTTTTATTTCACCTGCACGCGCCATTTTATAGAGGCCTTTGGGGTCGCGCTGCTCACAAACGTCAATAGGTGTATCAATAAAGACCTCAATAAATTCTCCTGGCGCCAACTTGTCAGCCGCCATTTTTCGGTCTTGTGCAAATGGAGAAATGAAAGCCGTAGACACAATAGTACCTGAGTCGATAAAAAGTTTAGCGACTTCACTGATGCGGCGAATATTTTCAACTCTGTCAGCATCACTAAAGGCTAGATCGCCATTTAAACCATGGCGAACATTGTCGCCATCAAGTAAATAAGTATGGCATCCTCGTTTGAACAACAACGCGTCAACTGCATTAGCTACTGTTGATTTTCCTGAGCCACTTAGCCCCGTATACCATAATAAACAAGGCTTCTGTTTTTTCAGCTGAGCTCGTTGTTCTTTTGTTACTTGCTGATCATGCCAAACGGTATTTTCTGTTTTCATAAAAATCCTAATTTTTTCTGTTTGTTATCCTAATTTTTTTCAAAATAACCATTAAAACGGGAAAACGATAGGTATCATCAATAACACAACAATCGAGTAAGCTATTGATACGGGTAAACCAAATTTTACAACGTCAATTAAGCGATAGTTTCCCGCATTAAAAACCATCATATTCGTTTGATAGCCATAGGGGCTGATAAAACTACCACTTGCGCCAAAAGCCACCGCCATGACAAAAGGTAGCGGGTTTACCCCTAATCCTAAGGCAATACTATAAGCGATAGGAAAAACTAGTGCCGCGGCAGCACTATTGGTTATAATTTCTGTCATTAATAACGTGATAATAAAAATACAAACCATAGCTAAATATGCACTTTTCCCCTGCAATAACAACTCTATTTGCTGTGCAAGTAACGCTGCAATACCGCTGGTTTCAAAAGCTTTAGCTAAAGTAAGTGCGCCTAAAACCACCATCCATATTTCTAAAGGAAATCGACGTTTTATTTCATTTACCGTTAAACAACCAGAGAGTACTAATATCGCGATATAAAACATCAAGCACTTTAATAACGCAACATTAGTCATAACAGAGCAAGCAATGGTGACTAAAAATCCAAAGACAGTTAATGAGTCACGCCACCCTGAGAGCATATTGTCAGGTTTGTGACCAGAAAGAATAAAAAAGTTTTTTGATAAATTCGTGCGAGCACTAAAGTCATTACCAACAGCTAATACTAAAAAATCGCCAGACTGTATTGTAATGTCGCCTAACTTGCCTGATAGTTGAGTGCCTTCACGGCGTATCGCCACTACAGCCGCATCAAAACGAGCACGAAAGCCCGCTTTTTTTAGGTTTTTACCGATAACAGCAGAATCAGGTTTAATTAACACTTCAGTAAGGTTGTCACGCAACAGACCGTCTTTTTCAGCAAATAAGGTTAAGCCGTCAAATTGCTGTAGCGTCAATACTTTAGATATATCGCCAGTAAAAATAAGCTTGTCACTTGCTTGAATAATTTCATCCGGGCAAACAGGCGAAATTAATCGTCCGCCACGCACTATTTCTGCAAGGAATAACGAATCTAAATTTCTTAGCCCGTTACCTTCAATAGTGATACCCACAAGTTTTGAAGATTGAGAGACTTCCGCTTCAAGAAGATATTGGTCAGCAGAAAATGTTGCGACGCCAAGGTTTGGTAATAAGTGTTGCGTTGCAAGAATAACCAGTAAACAAATAACAAAAGCACTAAAGCCAATTAAGGTAAAATCAAAAAAACCTAGGCTGTTAGCGCCTTGTTCAATAAAGAGCGAATTTACAATAAGGTTAGTTGATGTGCCCACTAAGGTTAACGTACCGCCCAGTATTGCGGCATAGGAAACGGGTAACAGTAGTTTACTGGGCTTAATTAGGGTGTTTTTTTTGATGGTTGAAATGAGTGTCGCAACCACAGCGGTATTATTCATTAATGCCGAAGCGAAGGCGGTGCAAAGCAAGGTTTTAAACGTTGATTTAAAGGGAGAACCTTTAATCATAATAACTGATATACGACGCAAAACGCTGGTACGTTCAAACGCAAACGAACAAAGAACCAGTAACACTAGAGTCACTAAGCCGGGGTTAACCACATTGTTGAGTACAACGTCCGCAGAAACTAAACCCGTTGCTAAACAAGCAAGTAATGATACCGCAAAAACCTTTTCAGGTGTTTGTTGATACTTTATCAATCCAATAAAGGTTGCGATAAAGATCAATAACATCAACCACTGCATCGTTAACACACGTTTTCCTTTTTGATTAACTGACTATGTTATTAACACAAGATGCTGATACTGAAACCGTCATGCTGAATTTACCGATACAAATACAGGTAATTAGGTTTATTGCAAAACAATAAACCTGTTTTTCAGTATCAGCATGACTAGGCCGCTGATCGTTTATTTACTGAAATACTCGTGATTATCCTTTAAGAATATCTCGAGCGCCCCAATGTGGAAAGTGCTTACGAACCAAGGTATTGAATTCAAGTTCAAAGGCTGAGTAATTCTCTTGATTTTCATCATCTACCGCTTTGGTTATCATACCTGCCCCGACCGTTAGGTTGCTTAAACGGTCAATAATAATGAAAGCCCCTGAAGATTTATTATCGTCATAAGCATCAAAATGTAATGCTTGTGCAACTTCAAAATTTACCGACCCAATTTCATTTAATGCCAATTGTGACGTTGGCGATCGCTCCATGGTATTAACGTCAAACTTATGTTCAAAACTAATCGCATGACCTGTGGTCATTTTACTGCCGTGTTTGATATAAAATTCACGACCCACTTCTAATTCATCTTCATGCATCCAAACAACATTAGCATTCAATTGCTTATTAGAAATAGGTAAGCTGCCTTTCTTTACGATGAGCTCGCCACGACTAATATCGATTTCATCGGTCAGTGTTAATGTAACGGCTTGGCCTTTATCAGCACGTTCAAACTCACCATCAAACGTGACAATAGATTTAACCGTACTTTCTTTACCTGACGGTAGAGCAACAATTGCATCACCAACACGAATATGTCCAGAGCCAACCGTGCCAGCAAAACCGCGGAAGTTTAAGTTAGGACGATTAACATATTGAACTTGGAATCTAAATTGAGTAAAGCTGTCGTCTTGATCGACATTAATCGTATTTAATAACTTCATTAAAGTCGCGCCCGGATACCAAGGCATATTAGCGCTTTCTTCAACCACGTTATCACCATTTAACGCAGAAATAGGCACAAAACGGACGTCTGAAAAATTTAAATCGTCAGCAAATTCACGATATTCTTTTTTAATCGCTTGATAACGCTCTTGACTATAGTCAACCAAGTCCATTTTATTGACCGCAACTAAAACGTGTTTAACACCAAGTAGTGAACAAATAAATGAATGACGACGGGTTTGTACTTGTACGCCATATCGAGCATCAATCAAAATAATGGCTAAATCACACGTTGATGCACCTGTTGCCATATTACGCGTATATTGTTCATGGCCAGGAGTATCTGCAATAATGAATTTACGCTTTTCGGTAGCGAAGTATCGATAAGCCACATCAATGGTAATACCCTGCTCGCGTTCAGATTGTAAGCCATCAACAAGTAAGGCTAAGTCAATTGCTTCACCGGTAGTACCTGATTTTTTACTGTCGTTTTCAATCGCTGCAAGTTGATCTTCAAAGATCATTTTTGAGTCATGCAGTAAACGGCCAATTAGCGTGCTTTTTCCGTCGTCAACACTGCCACAGGTAAAAAAACGTAACATTTCTTTGTTTTCATGTTTTTTTAAATACGACTCAATATCGGTTTCTAATAAATCAGTTTCGGCGAAGTCTGTTTGTTGACTCATGGTTCTTCCTATAAAATTCTGTTTTATTGCTTATATTACTGACAAGCAAATTTAAAATGTTGTGAAAAAGGTTGTATAAGTTGGCTTAAAAATAACCTTCCATTTTTTTCTTTTCCATAGAGCCTGATGAATCGTGGTCGATCACTCGGCCTTGACGTTCAGACGTTTTGGTTAATAACATTTCTTGAATAATTTCTGGTAACGTCGTCGCCGTTGATTCAACCGCGCCTGTTAATGGGTAACAACCAAGCGTTCTAAAACGAACACTTTTCATCATTACTTCTTCGCCGTCTTCAATAGGCATACGGTCGTCGTCAACCATTATTAAGGTACCGTCACGTTCAACGACAGGGCGTTTCTCAGCTAAATAAAGTGGCACAATTTTAATACCTTCAAGGTAGATATATTGCCAAATATCAAGCTCTGTCCAATTAGATAATGGAAAGACACGAATGCTTTCACCTTTGTTTACTTTGCCGTTATAAACATTCCATAATTCTGGACGTTGGCTTTTTGGATCCCAGCGATGATTTTTATCACGAAATGAGTAAACACGTTCTTTAGCGCGAGATTTTTCTTCATCGCGACGTGCTCCACCAAAAGCGGCATCAAATCCATATTGGTTAAGCGCTTGCTTTAAACCTTGTGTTTTCATGATGTCGGTATGTTTTGCACTGCCATGTGTAAATGGCCCCACCCCCATTGCAACACCTTCAGGATTTTTATGAACAAGTAATTCAAAGCCATGCTCTTTCGCCATTTCATCACGAAATGCGATCATTTCTTTGAATTTCCAACCAGTATCTACGTGTAATAATGGGAAAGGAATTTTACCCGGAGCAAAAGCTTTCCGGGCTAAATGGAGTAAAACAGCAGAGTCTTTACCAACTGAATAAAGCATGACAGGGTTGTCAAACTCAGCGGCGACTTCTCGCATTATGTGAATAGATTCAGCTTCAAGCTTTTGTAAGTGAGTTAAGTTCATGGTGTTTACCGACTTTCATAACAATATAATGTTAAGAATAATGCCATAGTCGGCAAACAGTTTCCATATAAGAAAAAGCTTTAATATAACCAAAAAGAATAAAGAAAAGGAGAGCCGTTAGGTTTATGCTATAACCCTATAGTAGGTACAAACAATAAACTTCACTACTTATTTGATTTTCTTAAGTAAAAATTATCCCTCTGCGAGTTCACGCGCACAAAGAAAAGCTTTTATTTCATCACGAGAACCTAAAATATGTTGCTTCAACAAAGCCACAGACTTTTCAACATTGCGCGCTTTACATAAATCGAGTAGTTCATTGTGCTCTGATTCTGCTTTTGAAATACCGCCTGCCCATAATAAATGCATGCGAATATAACGGTCAGCATTTTTATTTAAGGTATTGACTAAATCTTGAGTTTGCGGACGATTAGCCCCTGAATATAAACAATTATGGTAATCAGAATTTAATTCACTCCAAGTATTCGCCGCATTCTCTTTACCAAGCGCTTTATCTAATTTTGCCAAAATATCAGTAGCTTCTGCTAACTTTTCATTACTAAGATTAGGAATTGATGAGGCTAATAAATCACCTTCCAGCATAGCTCTTAATTCAAATAGTTCATCAACCTGACTCGCATTCAGCTCTGTAGCTGTAGCACCTTTATGCGGTTCAAAAGAGACTAAACCTTCAGCTTCGAGTTGTAATAGCGCTTCACGTACCGGTATACGGCTAACATTTAATTCTTCTGCTAATGCCGCTTGGCGTAAAGGTTGACCTGCTTGAATTTCGCCACTTAGTATTTTCTCTCTAAGGGTTTCAACAACTAACTGAGTTCGGGTTTTGTAAACAATGGTCATAAAGTACTTCTCTTGAAAGTGTGCTGACATTATAAGGGTTTATCAGCTAAAAAAAAGCGGCTAATAAATATTAGCCGCTTATTCTTATTATCAATGAAAGTTATAACTTTAAAAGCTTACCTTTTCAATAACGAAGGTAAGAGCTCATTGGGCATATTTTGATAGCAAATAGGGCGTTGAAAGCGCTTAATCGCTTCGCTTCCCACCGATGTCGTTCTTATTTGAGTTGAGGCAGGGAATGGTCCTCCGTGATTCATAGCGGCACAAACTTCAACACCCGTAGGCATTTGATTATAAATTAAACGCCCCACTTTATGAGCAGCGGCTAAAGCAACGCGTTGTGCTACTTGCAAATCTTTTTCACTTGCATGAATACTGGCGGTTAGGTTACCTTTTAATAGAGAAATAAATTCCATCAATTCACCGTGGCTTTTACAGCGTACAATAAGCGCTGATGACCCAAAAACTTCTTCATGTAATGTTTGATTAGCTTTAAAGGTGGTTAAATCGGTAGCGAATAATACCGCACGACAAAAGTGCGCTTGCTCGGGTTCTGCCACTTGGCCTTGTGCTAAACATTCAACACCCGTGAGGCTTTGCCATTGACTGACAGTATGATTATATGACGCTGCGATTGCTGGCGTTAACATAACCCCGGCTTTTGTTTCACTGATCGCTTGTGCCGCCGACTTTTCAAACATTTGGGTATTTTTATCCGTCACATAAGCCCAAATCCCCGGGCTAGTGCAAAATTGTCCTTGTGCCATCATTAATGATGCAACCAGCGCTTGTGCAAGTTCCGTTGCTTCGTTAGCTAATTTATCTTCTAAAATAAATTGTGGATTGACACTACCAAGCTCACCATAAAATGGAATTGGCTCAGCCCGTTCATTAATTTGACGTTGTAAAATCATCCCAACACGTTCAGAGCCAGTAAAACCGACGGCCTTAATTAACGGATGCGTAACTATTTGGCTAGAGATCGCGTAGTTCTTCCCTTGGATCAATGAAAATACGCCAGCATCTATGCCACATACTTCAATCGCTTTACTGATCGCTTGTGCCACAAGTTCAGCAGTACCTGGGTGCGCTGCATGAGCCTTCATGATGACTGGGCAGCCTGCTGCTAATGCAGAAGCGGTATCGCCACCAGCCGTAGAGAAAGCCAATGGAAAGTTGCTCGCCGCAAATACTGCTACAGTACCCAATGGTAAGTAACCTAAACGCGTGTCTGATTTTGGTAAAGGTGTGCGATTTTCATCAGCTAAATCTACCACCGGCAGATATTCACCACTTTCAAGTAAGTCAGCAAACAGCCCTAGTTGACCTATAGTACGACCTCGCTCGCCTTGAATACGCATAGCAGGTAAGCCTGTTTCAGCACAAGCTATGTCAACTAAATCATCACCAAGTGCAAGAATTTGTTCACCTATTGTGCGTAAGAAAATAGCTCTTTTTTCTGCACTTAACTGGCTGTAAAACACAAAGGCTTGATTGGCTTTACTAATGGCTTGTTCAATTTCTTGTTCACTAGCATCGGCAAACTTTTCATGCATTGTTTGATTAGTAATAGCATTCATTGCTGAGAAACCATTGCTTGTATCGCCTGACCATTCGCCCGCGATTAAATTTTTTCCGGTTATATTCATCATTCACTCCTACTTAAATTTGTATTTTAATTTTTATCAATCGAATTAGGTGACAGCGAAACCGAATGCATAAGGGTCATCATCATCAATAGTGATACAGTTTTTTCCAAAAACTTTTGCCCAGCCTTCAATGCTAGGCTTTATCGCTGTTATTTTTCCATTTATCCCTGCAGGATTTCCTCTATCACAATTAAGGGTAACCACTTGTTCAATTTTCCCAACAAACTGACTACCGATATAGCTTTCGTGGATAAAGGTATCACCTAAGCTAAGCTTACCTTTCGCAAAAAGCTGAGCCATACGTGCACTGGTACCCGTTCCACAAGGTGACCTATCTATTGCCTTATCGCCATAAAATACCGCATTTGCACCATTTGAATTATGATGTTTCGGTTTCCCTGTCCACAGCACATGCGTCACACCATTAACGCTCGCGTCTTCTGGATGCACACAAAATACGGTTTCACTAGCTGCCGCTCGAACGATTGGGCTCCAATGAAGAATTTCATTTGAACTCCATTGGTCAATACCTGGGAAATTTTCTTGAGGTTCAACAATCACATAATAATTGCCACCATAAGAGACATCGACAATTAAGGGTCCTAAACCTTCAATAATAAGCTCAATATTTTGATGTGCTAAATAAGCAGCAACGTTATAAATTTTTACAGCAGTAACACCATTGCTCACCTTCGAATTTTTTTGCGTGTATTCAACTTTAATCTGCCCTGCAGGCACATCTAACGTTAACTTACCTTTCTGCTTAGGTGTGATTAAACCATTCTCAATGGCCGCAGTAACGGTGCCAATAGTGCCGTGACCACACATAGGTAAACAACCCGAGGTTTCGATAAACAAAATACTGGCATCGGCATTTTCACTACAGGGTGGATAAAGGAATGAACCTGACATCATGTCGTGACCACGAGGTTCGAACATTAAACTTTTCCGTATCCAATCGTGATTTTCTAAAAAATCTTGTCGCATTTCACTCATGGTTAACCCTTTTAAATCTGGGTGACCGCTAGTAACTAACCGAACAGGGTTACCGCAGGCATGAGCGTCGATACAAAAAAAGGTGCCTTTGATCATCTTTTTTTTACCTTTGTTTTTGTGCTATAAATTTTATATAAATTGTAAGGCCAAAACCCCACGTTCAAGTATAGGGCTTGTCAGTGAGGCTCTAGCCTTAACAATTAAAGACGATTAATCTAGATTAAACGTTGATAAATCAAGTCGCGTTGCTAATGCATCGTTGTATAACTTCTCAACTCTTGCTCGCTCTTCACCCGCAAGCGGTAAACGAGGTGCACGAACAACTTCACTGCCACGTCCGGCTAGTTGCTCGCAAAATTTAATACATTGAACAAGTGTTGGTATTGTGTCTAAGCGCAATAATGGCAGGAACCAACGCCAAATTTCTAACGCCTCTTTATAGCGACCTTGTTGTGCTAACTTATATATAGCAACAGATTCTTGTGGAAAAACGTTAGTTAAACCAGAGATCCAACCCGTACAGCCAAGCATTAAGCTTTCAAGGGCAATATCATCAACACCACCGAACACGATAAAACGATCATCAAATTCAGCATATAATTCAGAAATACGGCGAGTATCTTCTGTCGCTTCTTTTACAGAAACAATCGTTGGCTCATTGGCTAAAACCGCCATGCCTTCTATAGAAACATCTACGCCGTAAGTAATAGGATTGTTGTAAATCATCAGAGGTAAACCACAATTACGGGCAATTTGCTGATAGTGATGAATGGCTTCGCGTTCGCTCGAACGATATACCATCCCCGGAAGTACCATGAGTCCGTCAATGCCCACTTCTTCACACATTTGACAATATTCAATAGCAAATTTTGTTGTTGTTTCAGCAACGCCAGAAAGTACTGGCACTCGACCCGCAACAATACTTTTGACCGCTTCAAGAATTTCACGCTTTTCAGTTTGGGTGTGCGAACAATTTTCGCCAACGGTGCCTAAAGCGATAATACCGTGAACACCTTCTTTAATTAAACTATCAACCATATTCTTAGTGGCTTCAAAGTTAATCGACATATCGTCAAAATATTGTGTTGTTACTGCTGGATATACACCTTGCCAATTAATTTTTTTCATCATTTTTACTCGCTACTTTACAAGTTTCTTTACTTATTGCTGACGATACTCTGCTTCAAAAGAGCGTAAAGCTGGCTTTTAGAATATACAGAGTATCAGTGGATTAACATCAGTATATTGTATACAATATTTAATATTCCACAAGTGTAATTTTCTAAGTGATAAAAATGACAATAATAAAAGTAGATAACTCAGTAATAAACATCGCCGTAATTGGTGCTGGCATTATTGGTATTAACTGTGCACTTGAACTGCAGTCATTGGGCTTTCAGGTCACCCTTATTGATAAATTAGGTATTGGTGAAGGTTGCTCAAAAGCAAACGCGGGACACTTTGCTACAGAGCAAGTATTTCCTTTGGCTGAACCAAGCTTGCTATGGCAGTTTCCTAAGTTACTCCTTAATCCTCTAGGGCCTATTTCTTTATCTGCTATTTATTTACCAAAAGCCCTGCCTTGGTTTGGCCAATTTATAATTAATATGTTACCCGGTAAACGTGCCTCAAATAGTGAAGCATTAAAAGCACTGAACAAAAATGCGATTAATTATTACCGACCACTCTTAAAGGAAGCTGAAGCTGAAAACTTACTGACTTTAAAAGGCAGCTTGCTGGTCTTTGAGAAAAGTTCAAGTAAAAAAATTGAACGCCAATTTATACGTTATAAAAATGCAGGCATTGACGTATTATTACTCGACCGCCAGCAGACTTTGCTATTAGAGCCCTGTTTGAGTGAGAATATTTATGGTTCATTATATTTCACCGAAGTGGGACACAGTGTTGATCCTTTCGCCATTTGTACAAAGCTTGCAGCACTTGCGTTTAAAAAGGGATGTGTATTTTATCAAGGTGAAGTTTTGGACATTAACTATAGCACTGTGGGTGCAAGCCTCATCACGACAAAGGGGACATTACAATTTGACCAGGTTGTTATTGCTAGTGGAGCATGGTCGAAGAATCTTCTAAAGACGTTAGGATATCATTTACCAATAGAAGCAGAGCGCGGTTACAGCTTAGATTTACCGATAGGGACGAAAGTACATAAATTGTCGCGTCCTGTTGCTTCTGCTGAACGTAAATTTATTATAACGCCAATGGCACATGGTTTACGTTTAGCAGGCACTGTTGAATATGCAGGGCTGAATAAAAGCGCAAACATGAAACGAGCCGATATGTTATTTAAAAATGCCGAACAGGTACTTAACATTTTACCCAAATATAACCCACAAAAAGCAAAGTCTACAACGAAGTGGATGGGACATAGACCTTCAATGCCCGATTCACTTCCTGTTATTGGCCAAGCACCAAACCATGAAAATATCTACTTTGCTTTAGGGCATCAGCACTTGGGGTTAACCCAAGGCGCAATTACGGGTAAGATCATTGGCCAATTAGTTAGCAAGAAAGAAACCGATATCGATATTCGCCCTTTTTGTATAAGTCGCTTTAATTAATATAAAGCAACGTACTCATCAATACCTCTAATACGCGTTAACAATAATTGTCTGCTAGTATTGAGGTTGTCGTTAAAATATAAAGAAACGCGAGCAATTTTTTCAGCTTAATTTGCTCCCTCGATAGGTCACTTTTTGTGTAGGGATATCCTTCGATAACGTTTCAATTTAATTACATCCAAATTTCCTCTTTGATGACATTCATCAGTTGTCTTTTGCTTAAATTCAAATAAAACAATTAGTTTGATTCAAAACAAAGTAATTACGCTCACATTTCCTATAATACGATCAACAGGGAATCACACTCATTTTTATGAACCGACAATTTTTAGTTTTCTTAAAGGCATTACTCGGTAGCTGTAAAGATTTACTGCCCATTATTTTAGTGATCGCTTTTTTTCAATTTGCTGTTCTTCAGCAACCTATGCCAAATATTGGCGATATTTTAGTGGGCTTAGCCCTCGTTGTTCTCGGATTAACTTTTTTTATTTACGGCTTAGAAATGGGCTTATTCCCTATTGGCGAATCAATGGCACAAGCTTTTGCGAAAAAAGGCAGTATTAGCTGGCTACTTACTTTCGCTTTTTGCTTAGGTTTTGGCACTACAGTAGCTGAACCGGCACTCATTGCGGTAGCGAAAGAAGCAGCAAGTGTTGCGGCTTCAGGAGGCATAATTAGTGATACTTTAGCCGCACAACTTTCTTATGCTAACGGGTTACGTTTTACTGTCGCTTTTGCCGTTGGTCTTGCCATTGTGATTGGTGTTTTACGTATTATTCGTGGTTGGCCAATTCAATACTTAATTTTAGGAGGCTATGTGCTTGTTGTGTTGATGACAATGATCGCCCCACATTGGATTATAGGTATTGCATATGATTCAGGCGGTGTTACTACATCAACGATTACGGTTCCCTTAGTAACAGCATTAGGTGTCGGCTTAGCATCAGCCATAAAAGGCCGAAACCCGATGATTGATGGTTTTGGTTTAATAGCACTCGCTTCATTAACGCCGATGATCTTTGTGATGATTTATGGCATGGTGATCAGTTAATGGCTTTACTCCTTGAGTTTTTAACAACCTTAAAAAATACCGTTATTGACGTACTGCCCATACTGTCTATTATTTTAGGCTTTCAGCTATTAGTTATCCGCAAACCTATTCCTCATATTAAGCAAGTTGGTTTTGGCTTTATCTATGTTTTGATAGGCTTAGCCTTGTTCTTACTTGGCTTAGAAAAAGCACTGTTTCCTTTAGGAAAAATGATGGCGAAGCAACTAACCGCGCCAGAGTTTATTCATGCCGGCGAGCAAGTATTAACAAATGTTCATTGGTCTGATTACACGTGGGTTTATATTTTTGCTGCCGCGATAGGCTTTAGTACCACCATTGCTGAACCTTCATTGATTGCTGTGGCAATAAAGGCAGAAGAAGTTTCAGGTGGCGCTATTAACGCCAATAATTTACGCATATCTGTCGCTATTGGTGTGGCTATAGGTATCGCACTGGGTAGTTATCGAATAGTCGTGGGTCATCCAATTCACTACTACATTATCTCTGGATATGTAGTGGTGGTGATTCAGACTTTTTTCTGTCCTAAATTAATTGTACCTCTCGCTTATGACTCTGGCGGTGTAACAACATCAACAGTTACTGTGCCTTTAGTCGCTGCTTTAGGTTTAGGCTTAGCGAGTACGATTCCTGGAAGAAGCCCTTTAATCGACGGCTTTGGATTAATCGCTTTTGCCAGCTTATTCCCTATAATTGCCGTTATGGCTTACGCACAATTAACTCAAGCTAAAGCACGCCAAGCTGAACGTTACGGTGAAAAAAGAAAACGTATTAAAATTAATAAACGAAGTTTACAACCCAAAAAACAAGAGTCCTCAAAAAATCCTATACAAGATAAGAAAAACAGGTGATCACATGCAATTTAAACTAATTGTCGCATTTGTTGACGACGGTGTAACAGACGATGTAATGAAAGGCGCAAGAATGGCTGGAGCCACGGGCGCAACAATAATAAATAATGCCAGAGGGGAAGGTATAAAACGCCAACGCACCTTTTTTGGTATGCAACTTGAGTCGCAAAGAGATGTATTACTCTTTGTTGTTGAAGAGCACTTATCAAGAAAAATTCTTGAACGTATCAGTAAAATTGCCGGCTTTGACAAAGACCCTGGCAAAGGTATTGCTATTCAATTGAATGTAGAAGATGCCGTAGGTGTTGCTCATCAAGTAGAGCGCTTAAAAGGTAAAGTTGAGGAAGAGCTATGAACCATAAGTTAGTGCAAGTTAAAGATGCGATGACAACCAACAATTATGAATTTGCTGATGGGATGATGACCGTTGCTGAAGGTATTACGTTAGCAAAAAATAATAACGTTAGTGCCTTAATCATCAATAAACGTAATCCTCAAGATGAATACGGCTTAGTGATGCTTGCTGACATAGCTAAAGAAGTTTTAGCAAAAGACCGTTCACCCGATCGGGTAAACTTATATGAAATAATGGCAAAGCCTATGTTGAGTGTTAACCCTAATATGGACGTACGGTATTGCGCCAGATTATTTGAACGCTTTAGTATTCATTTAGCCCCTGTCGTTGAAGACAATGAAATTATTGGTATGGTTGACTACATTAATATGGTTTTTAGCCAAGCTCAATAGTACTTAAGGCATAAAGTCTACAGGGGGGGTGCTTTAGACTTTATGTTGATTATAATTTATTCTTTTTTGAAAATAATCTAGGCGTCTGAAAAGAAAAATAAGCCGTGATAAAAAACACTCCCATAACAATGAGTGTTCCCATATCTCCTTGGTAAGGTGATAGAAAATCAAAATAAAACAAAGCATTTTCTAATAAACCAACGCCAATACCCATGATGAGTAAAACCGCTGCACTAGACTTTCCTTTAGCTCCGATGAGTTTAGCCAACAAATAACCTAATACGGGTATAAAAGACCAAATTAAAAAAATGACGATTGAAAATATGAGTGCTGATAATGCAAGGTGTTGCTGCGACAATACAGTAATGACTGAATAAAGTTTTACCAAAGCGTAACCCATATATAAATACAAAAATAACATGATGCGCTTCCAAATAATGATAACACGATTATTTTACACCTTTTATTAAAAGATAAACTTAACCTAGAACAAAAAAAATACCACTTTACTAAAATAGTGAAGTGGCAAAATATAGCTTATATACTAGAGGTATCGCTAATAAACTTTTTGGGCTTAATATTAAAATTGATAATTTTGACTTTTTTGCGTTAATTTAGAAACTGTAATTTTATCTGCAGAGCAGTCACTGATATCATTTTTAGTAAACACTAGAATACTGTCTTTGTAACGACGGCCATCCTTTTCACCCGCCGACTTTAGAATAATACTAACATGTTCATTTTTAGGTAATGCATTTAAACCATTACCGTACAAACAAAGTGTCTCTGTTAAAGAGGTTTTCAAGCCTTGATAATAAACACCACGTGCTTTTTCTTGTTCAACTTGTTGAGCTTGTTGCTTCTTCTGTAATTTGTCACTTTTGGCTTTGAATGCTTTTTCGTCCAAAGCAAGTTTAGCTGCTTGTTGATTAAGCGCTGCAAGTTCAGACTTCAGCTCTTTCTTATTTTTGTCATCAGCTCTACGTAATTTATATTCAATATCACGTTTTTCTCGCGCCATATCTCTTAATTCATAAGACAAGTCTCGTTGCTCATCACGCAATTCTCGATAGCCCTCACGATTATGTTCAAACGATTCCATTGCATGTTCGTATGCCTCAGATGCTTCTTCCATGGTGCGGGCAACAGATTTATTCATTTGATTTTCAAATTCAATATCGTTATTCGAACTTCTACTTGGAACCACTGGTGCAATAGGTGCTACGGGGAAATCTGGCATGGCGAAATTAAAATTATAATTCCCCCAGTGATTATTACCTGAGCTCGAATTAATCGTAAAAACTATCCCCTGTCCTTTTAAATAAGTGCTTTCGATACCTGTTATTCTTGACCCTTTTCGGCTTTCTTGAGTACTCACTGACGATTTTATAATATTACTCATAATATCCAGTTGCTTGTGCATTCCGGCATACTGATTATTGTCTGCAGCTGTTACGGTAGTAACAGTTAAAGCAAATAAAGCACAAGGGATAAATGTTGTTAATTTTTTCATGGTCTTACTCCTCTGAAGTCCAACTAACTGGCTTTGTGGTTAAACCTAAGCCGTCTGAATTTAAATTATTTGTATTGTCAGGTTGATAATTAATATTTTGCTTTTGAAGTGATTGATAGTTAATAACACTTTCAAGCTGTTGAAATTTAATTTTATTATCTAATGAGTCATCAGCACGCTGATCGTTTATGTACTGAATAAAGTCACCGATATCTTCTTTGCGCTCTTGTCGAGAGGCCCCCATAAGATAACTTGCTAATTGCAGATTATTATCTTGTTGCTTCACTTTAATATCCGCAGCATAATTTGCGAGTACCACTTGTTGTTCGCTGGCAAATAATTGCAGCTTTTGGTCTACTTTAGCATTCACTAAAGTCTCAATTTCTGCTTGGCTGTAACCTGATGGTTGCTTATCACCAAAGGTCAATAACATGCCGTTATCGTTCATTACAAATTCAACTTTAAACAAGACCAATGCCACTGCAAATACAGAAAAAGCCATCGAAATTGCGGGTAATCCTCCCCATTGCCACCATGGAACCTCATCGCTCTCAAAAGCAGCTGCTCTATCCCACTCAGGCACATTTTGCTCAGCTTGTAAGCTTTCTTGGTGTTCAATAGCTATCGCTGTTTTTAACCGTTCTTGCCAAATTTTTTCTTCTTCAGCACTTTCATTACTCCGCACTTTTTGGTTTTTCGTCTCTTTAAATGAATCTTCGAGTGAATCTGAACGGTCTAGCCATTTTTCAAAGGCTTCCTCTGATGTTACTTTTTTATCTTCAGACATAATCAAACTCCAAATGATCTTTTAATTTATCTAATCCGCTATATAAACGAGATTTAACCGTATTTACTGAAATGCCTAATTGTTTGGCTATATCGTCAAACGTGCAGTGTTGAAAGAACTTTAATTCAACGACTAACTTTTGATTTAGCGGTAAAGCTTGCAATGCTTTATGCAAAGCCTTTGCTTGTTGTCCTGAAACAGCTTGGTATTCTGGGCATTCATCGCTAGCTTCATCAAATTGTTCTGGTAGGTCATCAAGTGACTGTGTTGGTCTTTTCCGACGATAAAACTCAATACATCTATAATGAGCGATTTTAAACATCCAACCTTTAAAAGGACTATCACCACGAAAAGTTGATAAGTTTCTAAAAACAGCCACAAACACATCTTGCATTAAATCCATTGCATCAGCCGGATGACTCACCATGCGTAAGGTATAGTTATATAAATTTTTCTCATAACGTTTTACTAACGCTACCCAAGCAGACTTTTTACCTTTGAGTGCTTGCTTGACTAATGTTTCATCGCTTCGTTCGAACACAACTATTCCTTTTGTTTTTCAATTGAGATGCTCTTAAATTTGTTGGTTACTATAGAGGTAGTAATAGCGTCGTAAAAAGTTCTAAATGAATTAAAATTAAATCAACAAAATAATTAAACGACTAATTTATAGGAATTTTAAATACAAAATTAACTTTATATTATCGTCCATCGATTTTAAAAAGTCTGACCTTACTGTTTACCATCAGTCATGATTATTTTAATAAACGAGAAATCACTGCTGAAAGCTGATTATATAAAGAATTTCGCATCGACGTTTTTCGCCAAACAACACCAATTTCTCGATAATAATCTCGATCTAGTGGTGCAATGGTTAGTCCTTCATTTTTTCCCACGTCTTTCTTTACCGCCATTTCGGGTAGAAAAGTAAAACCATGATGAAAAGCGGTCATTTGAACCAGTGTTGATAAACTTGATGCCGAAAAAGAATGGATAAGAGATTTATCAGCAAGTTTACACGCCGATAAGGCATGCTCAGTCAGACAATGTTCTGATGATAGTAAAAAAATACTTTGTTCAGGTAAGTGTTGATAACTCGCTGTTTTCTGAAAAGTGTTAACAAGGGCTTGGTCACCCGCCATAAAAAATCGATCTTTCCCAACGACTCTGCAGTGAAAGTTATTAACCGAAATGGGCAATGCTAGAATCAATAGATCAATTTCGCCATTGTTTAGCAGGTTCATTAAATTTTCAGTCGTATCTTCACGCAAAAACAGCGCTAACTCGGGCAACTTTTTTTGGCAGGCTTGCACAAAGTCAGTTAATAGAAAGGGGGCGATAGTTGGAATACAACCAATGCGCACAGTGCCGGTATATTCATTACCTTGTTGTTTTGCAAAACTGACTAATTCGTTCGCCGACACTAACAGTTGCCGCGATTTATTAACAACTTCTATGCCTTGTGTTGTGAAAATAAAAGATTTGCTATCTCTTTCAATTAATTGACAATTCAGCTGTGCTTCTAACTTTAAAATAGCACTACTTAATGTTGATTGGCTAACAAAGCAAGCACTAGCGGCTCGGTGAAAATTTTGTTCTTGGTAAAGGGCAATTAAATAGCGTAAATGTTTAAGGTTTGGTAAAAACATTGGGCGACATCCATATAAATAATAGCGATTAATTTATCACATAATAATTTAAAAAAACGATTGTGATATTATAGCGATTTATATTCCCTTTTTTACCCTAAAAATTTGCACTCTTATTTTATACAGCCTAATTTGCTAACTATTTTTGATCACACTAATTCTTGCCCTTTCGTTAATATTTTGTTACAAACTATAGGTAAATAATAATGATAAAGGAATATAAATGTTAAAAATCATAAATCTGGCATTAGTATTGATATTAATATCCTTCAATAGCCTTGCTAAAACACCTCTTATCCCGCTCAAACTCTTTACGCAAATGCCAATGGTATCTAGCCCTTCAATTTCACCTGATGGGAAAAATATTGCTGTTATTCTAAACCAAGGAGAGTTCACTAAAGTAGCTATTACACCTTTTACCGATCGTAGTAACGTCACCGTAATATTACAGCTAGGTTTCGAAAAATATCGAATCGATAGCCTTTCTTGGGCAAATGACGAACGAATACTGGTCTCAGTAACACAGCCTTATATAATTCGAAAGCAAAAATACCGGACAACCCATTTGTATTCAGCCAAAATTGATGGCAGTGATGTTTTTGAAATTCGGAAGAAAAGTAAAAAAAGAACAGCGGTCACTTTCTATTACAATAGCCCTAGGTTATTAAGCCTGCTAGATAATGAACCTAACCATATTCTAGTCAGTATAAACGATCCTCGTGACGGCAATTATTCTTCAGTTTTTAAGGTGAATGTCAATGATGGTAGTTTTGATAAATATTTACCTAACGCTATGCGTATTATCAGTTGGGGGGTAAATAGAACAGGTGAAGTATTGTTGGGTGTTGGTGTTGACAAAAATCCAGATAAAGATATTAGGTATATTTATACCCGCAAAGATTCCAATGCCGACTGGCAATTAGTAAAAACAACAGAAGCTTATAAAACAGATACCTTCAGTGTCATTATGTATGAGCAAGAAAATAATTCCATTATTGTCAAATCAGATTACACCGAAAGTGAAAATGATGTATCTAAAAAATCGTTGTGGCGCTATCACATCGAAAGTGGAAAATTTGAGCTTTTAGGAAGAGCCCCTGAGAATTATGACGTTACTGGTGCGATAATCCGTAACGAAGGTAATAAAAGAGAAGTTATTGGCTACAAATATAATGATGGTTTCGTTCGTTATGTTTATTTTGATAAAGAAAGCGATGCTTTAGCAAGGCAGATCCGCAGCATATTTGCTAAAAAAGATTTACAGGCAAATATTTATGACTGGGATCGTAAAAAAGAGCGCTATATCATCAGCACAATTAGTGATAGTAAAGCCGCTCAATTTTATTTATTTAATCAAAAAACCAATAAGCTATTACCCTGGTATGGAGAATATCCACAATTAAATCAATATACATTATCTAAAGTTCAACCTTTTGAGTTCAAAGCTCGAGATGGCATGGCACTTCATGGGTATTTAACATTACCTAACAATGTTAAGAATCCCCCTATTATCTTGCATCCCCATGGTGGTCCCTACGCGCGCGATTCACAATACTTTGACTCATTCGTGCAAATGTTTGCTAGCCGTGGCTATGCTGTACTACAAGTGAACTTCCGTGGTTCGACAGGGTATGGCAACCAATACCAAACCTCTGGATATATGCAGTGGGGCAAAAAGATGCAAACTGATTTACTCGATGCCATGCAATGGGTAAAAGAATCAGGTCAAGCAAATACCGAAAAAGCCTGTATTGTAGGGGCAAGCTATGGTGGCTACGCCGCGTTAGTTGCCGGTTTCCAAACGCCTGATATGTTTAAATGTATTATTAGTATTGCAGGTGTTTCAGATATGGAAGCACAAATTAATCATTGGGAGCGCTTTGGTAGCGATGGTTATGTTGATAACGCAGTCAGTAAAGACCCTGACGAGATGAAAAAGGTTTCACCCGTTAATCATGCTAAATTATTTAAAGCCCCTGTACTGCTTCTCCATGGTCAGTCAGATATTAGAGTAAGTTACTACCAGTCTGAAGTGATGTATGACGCGTTAAAAGACGCAGGGAAAGATGTTGAATATGAATTGTTCAAATTTGGTACTCATCATCTAAACGATGCCGCAAATCGTACAAAAGCGATGACAATGATGGAAGCCTTTTTAACTAAGCATTTAAACTGATTAACGTTTAAAGAATCGATGAATAATAATTCAATTCATCGATTTCTTTAATTATTTCTCAAGATACGGTAAAGTAAAAATATTAATTTATACTATTTATAGGAAGCAACATGTCACAAGCATCAGCACGTCATTTATTAGTAGATACAGAAGAGCAATGTTTAACGCTTAAAACCCAAATTGAAGGTGGAGCAGATTTTGCTGTTATAGCGCAAGAGCACTCAAACTGTCCTTCAAAAATGCAAGGTGGCGATTTAGGAACATTCGGTCGTGGCCAGATGGTTCCAGAATTTGATGAAGTTGTTTTCACTGCTGACTTAAACACCGTTCAAGGCCCAGTAAAGACACAGTTTGGTTACCATTTATTAGAAGTTACCGCTCGCTCTTAAGAACTAGCTTCTTTAAAAATCGATAAAAGTAAGGTTAATAATGAAACAACTTATAGCTTTAATTTTTCTTTTATCGATTTCAAATAACTGCCAAGCTAACGCTATCGCAATTGATGCGGTTAAATCAAATCAAAAAATAATCCACTTTCTTGCGGATAAATCGTTAACTGACTTCAAAATAACTTATCAACAACTTGAGCTTGGCGATATTTGTGGCTTTGTGGGTTGTCATTGGCGAAAACTTGTTTCTGTCATCGTTACGTCTAAAAGTGCTAATGCTCCATCAACGACTATTCTCGCACTAGTTGAAGGCATAGTACCGAATAACCAAAATAAGCCTACCGTTACTTTTGTAACACTAAAAAACAGCTTACCTAACACACTCGTTTTTATTGATTAACAACACGATATAACTCTCGTTATCAAACTTAGTTGTGATTCAACTTCATACCCTATTGCCTATAATTTATAAATGTAATGATAAATTACTGATATTTTACACAATAAATATTTCGTTACCTTTTAGTTACACGTAAAACTTTTTAAATCGTAAATAATTAGTTACAGCAAGTATGATTAATTAAATATTAATTAAATATTAATTATTTGTTAATTATATTGAATTAATGCTACGGTTAATTTGTCAGCAAAGACTGGCCAAAATTCCTCAGCACCCAAGGATGACAACTAAATCAATGGAATGAGGGAGGAGAATAAAAATACCGCTTGGCTTTTAATGTAAGCATAAAATTAAGTTAAATTAGGAACACCTAATGAAAAATAATAATAAAATATCTCAACTCTCATTTCTTATTGGTGCAGCACTTACCGCTTCAGCAATGAATGCAACCGCTGTTGAAATGAACTCAAGCTCAATGCTAGAAGAAACAAATACAGGTACTCCTGTTATTGCACCTGTGACAACTACAGGTCCAGACCTTGTAAGTTCTCTTGCTGTGACTAAAAACCCTGCTGCTCAAGCATTTAAAAGCATGATAACCAACCAGAGTTCATACGGTTCTCTAGGCAATGAGAACTTCAATGTTCGACGCCAATGGACTGATGAATTAGGTAAAACTCATACGCATTTTGATCAAACAATTAATGGTCTCAAAGTTTATGGTACGAGTATGATCATGCACGCGAACTCACCGATCAGTGCGTTTAGCATGACAAATGCAGCCGCAAGCGTGTATAACGTTACAGGAACACTTGCGACGACTTCATCACCTTTATTCTCTATGATGAGCAATGCAAGCGCAATAAAAAGTGACTCAGCGCAAGCGGTAGTCGCCGCCGAAAGTATAGGTAATGTTTTAAATACTCCAGAGCTTGCTTACATATATTTACCACTTTTAGAAGAAACTAAACTCGCTTATAGACTTGAAGTGTCGTGGGATAATGGCGGTGAAGATTTTGGTCGTGACTATGTTTATTTTGATGCTGATACAGCTGAAATATTAACAAGAGAGCCACAAATACATTCAGCTAAAAACTGGAGAACTTATACCTTAAATGGCGGTTCGGCAAACTCGGCTCCAGGTACATTGTTGTGCACAAATACGCAAAGTTGTGGCAGTAATGCAGCGGCACAACGTGCTCATGATGGTGCGTCAAAAGTCTATGATTATTATCAAAGTAAATTTGGTCGTGATAGCCTTGATAACAATGGTATGACATTAATTTCTAGTGTTGATTTAGGCGTGCAAAATGCATACTGGACTGGGTCACAAATGATGTATGGCCAAGCCTCAAGTGGTATGAACGACTTTACCAGTGATTTCGATATTATCGGTCATGAATTAACGCATGGTGTTACTGATAAAACAGCAAATCTCATTTATGCCAATGCATCAGGTGCATTAAACGAAGCGTGGTCAGACATTTTAGGTCTTTCTGCAGAGTCATATAAAAATGGCACAACAAGCTCTACTTGGTTATTAGGTGACGGTTTATATAACACTGCAGGTAAAGCTTTACGTTATATGGACAACCCAACTAAAGACAATTACTCAAAAGATTGGTATCCAGAGCGTATTCCTTTCGTCAGCAACCCAAGTAACAGTAATGACCAAGGTGGCGTTCATGGTAACTCTGGTATTGCTAACTTAGCTTATGTGTTGTTAGTCGATGGTGGTACTCATCCACGTAATAAATCAACAGCAGTCGTTCCAAGTATTGGTATGGCAAAAGCAGAGAAAATTTTCTATCGTGCGCTTGTGACTTACATGAATCAAAACACTAACTTTGCTGGTGCACGTTCAGCAACCGCACAAGCCGCACAAGATCTATACGGTACTACTGAAAAAACAGCTGTAGAAACGGCTTGGTGTGCTGTAGGCGTTGGAAGTTGTCCTGATACAGGAACCCCTCCTACCGGTAATGTATTAACAAATGGTGTTGCTGAAACTAATCTGAGCGCATCAACCAATACAGATGTTGTTTATACAATGGAAGTACCAACTGGCGCGACTGACATCAACTTTGTGATGAGTGGTGGTTCTGGTGATGCTGATATGTATGTGAAGTTTGGCTCAGCCCCTACGGATTCAACCTATGACTGTCGCCCTTATGTTGGTGGAAATAATGAGTCTTGTGCAGGTACCTCTACTGGCGGTACTTACTATATTCGCATAAAAGCTTATTCGGCCTTTTCAGGTTTAAGTCTAACAGGTAGTTTTACAGGTGGCTCTACCGGTGGAAATCCAGCGATTAATGGTTCAGAGTCAAATGTTGCTGTATCACAGGGACAATGGAAACGTTTCACTCAAGTGTTACCAGCCGGTTATGCCGATATGACCATCAGTCTTTCAGGTGGTTCGGGTGATGCAGATTTATACATTCGCCGCGGAGCACAATCAACTTCATCTACCTATGATTGTCGCCCATATAAAAATGGTAACAACGAAAGCTGTAGTTTTACAAACCCAGCGGCAGGTACTTGGTACATAGATATTTTTGGATATAGTGCGGCTTCAGGTATGACGCTTACACTTCAAGCAAACCCTTAATTTATTCTAAAGTAAGCTATTTTAAATAAATTAAGAAAGTAAGTTAATTAAAGCTGGTCGGTAGATACTGACTAGCTTTTTTTTATGCGTTTTTTAAATTTTTCAAAACGAAGCGCTAATAACGTAATACTAATAAATAGATAAATGCTTGGTTCAATAATGTCGGATTTCACCGACCAGTAAAAATGAATACCAACAAAGATAACCGCTAAATAAACCCAATTATGTAGCTTTTGCCAATTTTTACCCATGCGTTTTTTCAATGCAGAAACTGATGTTATTGCTAACGTCAGTAAAATTAAAAGTCCTGCCATACCAATCGTAATATAAGGTCGGTCAATAATTTCATTCAAAAATAGTAACCAATCAAACTGAACTTCAAACACCAAAAAGTTAGTTAAGTGAAGTAGTGCATAAGTAAAACTATATAAGCCGACTAATCGGCGAACTTTTACTAATAATGAAATTTTAAAGCGCTTACTGATAGGAGTTATTGCCAAACTTAATAACAATAAATTAAAAGCGCCGATCCCGGTAAAATGAATAATGGCCTCAACCGGATCAGCACCTAATTGGTCAGTAAAAGCTAAGTAATATGCATTGACTAACGGCAATAAAGCCGCAAGGTGAATAAATAATTTAAAGAAAAACACTTTATATTTCATGACGCTAATTATGACTTAATAAGTTAATAGAGATGATGTATTCATAGCTAGACACTCATCACTGACCGTTTAAAAAAGGCTTTAGAAATTTTTTCGTAAGTCGAGATCTCTGTACATGTCAGCAACTTCTTCTCCATAACCGTTGAAAGGTAAAGTATCAATACGGTTACGAGCAAATAAACCACCAGAAGTAATTCTTCGCTCACTGGCTTGACTCCATCTAGGATGGTCAACTTTAGGATTAACATTGGCATAAAAGCCATATTCGCTGGGCGCCAAAATATTCCATGTAGATGCGGGAGGATGTTCAACAAATTTTATTGCAACAATCGATTTGATACTTTTAAAACCATACTTCCAAGGTACAACTAAACGAATAGGCGCCCCATTTTGGGCAGGTAAAGTTTTCCCATATAAACCGACACTCATCAGTGCTAGTGGGTTCATAGCCTCATCAATCCGTAGGCCTTCAACATAAGGGTAGTCAACGCCACCACCAAGTCGCCTACTTGCTTGTCCTGGCATTTGTTCTGGGTCATATAAGGTTTCAAAGGCAACATATTTAGCACGAGAGTTTGGCTGCGCTTTTTTTAATAGCGTTGCTAATTCAAAACCAACCCAAGGGATAACCATTGACCAAGCTTCTACACATCTTAGACGATAGATACGCTCTTCAAGCACAAAACTTTTTGTTAACGCATCTAAATCTAACGTATAAGGTTTGTCACATTCACCACTAATGGTTAACTTCCAAGGATTAACGTTAAAACTTTGTGCGTTGTTGACTGGATCACTTTTATTTGTCCCAAATTCGTAAAAGTTATTATGACTCGTCACTTTAGCTTCAGGTGTGAGTACTTGTGCATTGTTAGTGCTGTTAGCTGTAAAATTCAGGGGATAACGCTGAAAAGTTTGTGTGGGTTCTGATGAGAGAAAATCTAAGCCTTTACCATGAACAACACTCGGTATAGCAGAGGAGATTAATGTTCCTGCGCCAATAAATCCCATTTTCTTAACAAGCTGTCTGCGTTGTAAGTAAACACTTTCATCGGTAACTTGATGTTCTTTAAGCGAGGATTTTGCAGGCGATTTAATTAACATAGGTCTACTTCTCGGGTTATTAATTGTCTAACGATAAACTAATAGACCCGAGAAATAGAGAATTACTTCATTATTTATAAATAAATATGATTAACCATAAAATTAACGGGCAAATTGTTGCAAGTAATTAATAACATCTTTAGATTCATACAACCAAGTCACCTTTTCGTTTTCATCTGTTATTTTCAAACAAGGTACTGTGCGCTTACCTCCTTCTTTGATTAACTCTTCACGATAATTTTCGTTTTGATTAATATTACGTAATTCAATATTTAAACCATCTCGTTTCATTGCACGACGAACTTTTACACAAAAAGGACATGCGGGTAATTGATATAAACTTAAATGTTTTGTGCTCGTATCAATCTCAGTTTGTAATTCAGGTGTTCGTTGCGGACCACTTGGTGAAAAGATGAAATTCAATAATAAAATAATACGACCAATAATCCAGCGAACAATAAACATAAAACAACTTCTCTTTAGTTATAAAAATAATACACGAGACTGCTTCAATACAGCCCCCTCAATTTGTGCCAGTTTAACATAATTGCTTTGTTATACTTATCTTCATTTGTGCAAACACGCCAGCTACCACATCATATCATCAGGAATTTGATAATCAGCATAAGGATCGTCAGCTGCGACCTCATCACTTTCAACTTTATCATTTTGTACCAAAATAACGCTGGGGTCTAAAGTGGCTAATTTTGCAGCCGTTTCAGCAGTAACTAGGTAACTCTGCTCCACTAAACCGCAAACCGCTAAACGTCCATTCACTAAAGCTCTATGTGTAAGCGCATTTACAAAAAGCTTTTTAATTTTACTATTAAAGGTGAAGTTATACTCCGTTTCACCGTTAACATTTTTAATTTGGTGGTGCTCGAGTATTTGTTGAATACGTAACGTTTTTTCTTTATTAGCAAGTTGTTGTTTTTTCTCTTCATTAAGGGCAGCGTCTTTTGCTAATTTTTCTTTCTGAGCTTTCGCTAAGTCTTGTTTTACTTGGTCTTGCAAACTTTCATCTTTTGCAACACCACTGCGTTTTTGTTTATTTGTTTTACGTTGACTTGTATTTGCTTGTCGCGCTTTTTGCTTAGTTGTTAAGCCTGCTTTTAATAGCTGATCTTGTAAAGATGCCATAAAAACTCCTGAATTAAGTTTATCGATAATAATTATCGCTATTCTATCGGTAAAAATACCAATAAAAAAGTATGTGTTCTTTTCTTTATTTATAAACCCATAATAATGTTCCATCATTCAATGTTAACTTTATAAATAATAAGGTAATCTAGCACAACTAAATATCCTAAAAACTTCACACTATGAATAAAATAAAACACATATTAATTGGTTTCTTGCTGATCTTATTTTTAGTCATTGCGAGTTTAGGTACATGGATTTACAGTCAAATTGATAATGCTTTGCCGGTTCTTGAAGGGAAAAGAACTTTACTGGGTTTAAGTGATACCGCCATTGTTGAACGAGATAGTCAGGGCATTGTAACGATAAAAGCTAAGAAACGTAACGATGTTGCCGTTGCTACTGGTTTTATACACGCCCAAGAACGCTTTTTTCAGATGGATTTACTGCGCCGCAATTCTGCTGGTGAACTCGCTAGCTTATTTGGCGAAAAAGCATTACCCCATGATAAAGAAATTCGCCGTCATCGTTTTCGTGAGCGTGCGCGTATTATAGTATCCCAACTTCCAAAAAAAGATTTAGCCTTACTAAAAGCATATACTCGTGGCGTTAATCAAGGCATAAATAATTTAAAGTCACCTCCTTTTGAATACTTACTTTTACAACAAGCCCCAGTTTCATGGCAAGAAGAAGACACTATATTAACGGTATTAAGTATGTATATGGACTTACAATATGCTGCAGGCGATCGTGAAAGAACATTAGGTAATATAAAAAATAGCCTCGGTAAAGACGTCTTTGAGTTTCTAAATCCCAAAGGAAGCATTTGGGACGCCGCTATCGATGGCACTCACTACCCTTCAAGTGCCATGCCTACACGTGCATGGCCTTCGGCTTCGGCAGAGCAGGAAACGCTTATATCGGTATCCTCAATTTCTGTGCAAGACCAAAACATCGGTTCTGCTAACAATAAATATCAAGGTGAGGAATTCCCTGGGTCAAATAACTGGGCCGTTTCGGGGAAACTCAGTGCAACAGGCAGTGCCATTGTCGCTAACGATATGCATTTAGGTATACGCGTACCTAACACTTGGTTTCGGGCAACCTTTAAATATGAAAGTGATGATAATAAAAGTATAAAAGTAACGGGGCTTACATTGCCTGGAACGCCTAATATAATTGCGGGTAGCAACGGTAATATTGCTTGGGGTTTTACCAATAGTTATGGTGATTGGAGTGATATTATTATTCTCGATACTAATGCTGATCAAAGTCAGTATTTAACGCCAACAGGTTATCGAGACTTTACTGAACATAAACATGTTATCGCTATCAAAGATCAAGACGCACAAGAACTTATTGTAAAAGAAACAATTTGGGGCCCCGTTATAGGCTCGAACAGTAATCAGCAATTATTAGCTTATCGTTGGGTTGCTCATGATGTGCAAGCCGTGAATCTACACCACACCCAACTCGAGTTAGCAACGAGTGTTGACGAAGCTTTTATTATTGCTAGCAAAGCCGGTATTCCGGCACAAAATTTAGTGGTTGGTGACAAAGCGGGGAATATTGGCTGGACAATTATGGGGCCTATCCCCAAAAAGTCGACCCAGTTTGGCGAAACACCAACACACTGGGCTGATGGTAAAAACAACTGGCAAGGTTATTTAGATAGCGAACAATATCCCCGTATTAAAAACCCTGAAAACAATCGTTTGTGGACCGCTAACACCCGTGTTGTCGGCGGTACAATGTTAGATAAACTGGGTAACGGTGGTTATGCTTTAGGCGCGCGAGCACAACAAATAAGAGAGAGTTTACTCACTAAAGATGTTTTCTCAGAACCTGACTTACTTGATATTGCGCTTGATGACCGTGCAATTTTCTTGAAGCGTTGGCAGGACTTTTTACTTAAAAAAGTACTAACGCCTAAAGCCATTGTTCAGCACCCCCGTTGGCAAGCGGTGAAAGAAATTGTTGATACTGACCCATTATGTGCTTGCATTGATTCAGTTGCTTATCGATTGGTGAATAATTTCCGATTGAATGTACGTAATGACGTGTTCAGTTTACTTAATAAAAATTTATCTCTCGTAGACAGTAGCTATTCTTTTCGCACTATTCGCCACCAAATTGAAACACCTCTTTGGCAAATGATTAATGACCAGCCGAAGAATTTCTTATGGTTACCAGAAAATAGTTGGCAGGAAGTTTTTGAACAGGCATTAACCACTACATTAGCTGATATGACGAAAGACCAACCATTAGCGAGTGCGACTTGGGGGCAACAAAACACCAGTAAAATACAACACCCACTCAGTAAAGCAGTACCGCTTATTGGCCATTGGTTGGATATGCAGCCTATACAATTGCCCGGTGACAGCTATATGCCGCGCGTACAAGGAAAAACCTTTGGTGCATCGCAACGCATGGTCGTTTCACCTGGCCATGAATCGTCTGGAATATTGCATATGCCTACCAGTCAATCAGGCCACCCATGGAGTCCCTACTACGGTTTAGGTCATGAAGATTGGGTACAAGGTAAACCATCACCCTTTTTACCTGGTGAAACAAAATATACATTAACGCTATTAAGCTATTAAGTGGAACGATTAAACAGTTTGATAAGCCTTAGCACTAAAACTAAAATCAATAATAATAAGAGGAAAGTATGACTATTCTAATTTGGTGTTTATTTGCTGCCACCCTATTACCCTATTTAGCGAAAGCTCCCGTGGCTATCGCGATGAATAAACTCGGTGGTTACGACAATAATCACCCTCGCGCTCAACAAACACAATTAACCGGCTTTGGTGCACGTGCACTTGCGGCTCATCAAAACGCTTTTGAATCGCTAATAATCTTTATACCTGCGGTTTTATTAGCGATTGCAACCAACACAATAACAGATAGTATTACGGTATTAGCTATCACCCATGTTATTGCACGTGTTGCCTACAACATATTTTATTTATTAAATATTGGACTTATACGTTCTATTGTTTGGGGCATAGCAACCGTGTCATCTTTTGCTATTATTTGGCAATGCATTCCTTAAGAGTAAAAATCTATTTCTAATATAGATTTTTTTAATACAAGCCTTTGGTAATAAAGGCTTGAACAATTTCTTTCCCCTATATACAGTAATGTCATATATCCTGACTAACGTCCTGTTTTAGTCGCCTTCATGATTTTTATTTACTAAAACATCAGGATTCTTTATTTTTAACCATTTTCTTGAAATAACAAAATATAGGGTGAAGTGCTGTGAGCGAAGAATTAGATCTGAATAAAATCCGCGAAAAAATAACCCAGTTAGATCAACAGTTATTGGAATTATTTGCGCAACGCCGTTCACTCACGCTCAATGTGGCGAAAAGCAAAGCTCATCAAATTCGCCCTGTTCGCGACCAACAACGTGAGCAAGAATTACTGATACGTTTGATTAACCAAGGTAAGGTACTGGGTTTAGACGCTCACTATGTGACGAGTGTTTATCAAACAATTATTGAAGATTCAGTATTAAATCAACAAGCCTATTTACAAACCTTAGCAAACCCAAATATTCAGGTACCTACGGTTAGTGTCGCTTTTTTAGGAGACAAAGGTTCTTACAGTTACTTAGCCAGTCATCGCTATTTTTCACGTCGTGCGGCAAAAATCAATGAATACGGCTGCCAAAGTTTCAACGAGATTATGCAGCAAGTAGAATCTGGTCATGTAGACTATGGCATGCTTCCGATTGAAAATACCAGTTCAGGTAGTATTAACGAAGTTTACGATGCCCTGCAACACACTAACTTGTCAATTGTTGGTGAAATAACCCAACCTATCGAGCATTGTTTATTAACAGCAGTAACGACCGAGCTCAATAAAATAAAAACGATTTATGCACACGGACAACCTTTTACCCAATGTAGTAATTTTCTTGATAAACAAAAGAATATTCGCATCGAATATTGTGACAGTACCGCTGATGCCATGGCGAGAGCTTATGAATTACAAGACCCTACAGTGGCGGTTATTGGCAGTGAGGAAGGTGGTCACCTCTATAAGCTTCATGCTTTGGAGAAGTCGATTGCAAATCAAACAGAAAACCACAGTCGCTTTATTTTAGTCGCCCGTAAGCCTATCGATGTTGCAGAACAAATTCCTGCAAAAACAGCGTTAATTTTGGCTACAGGACAAAAAGCCGGTGCGTTGGTAGATTGTCTTATTATCTTAAAAGCAAAAGGCATCAACATGTGCAAGCTTGAGTCTAGACCGATTCAAGGACGCCCATGGGAAGAAATGTTCTATATTGATGTGGAAGCCAATGTAAAAAGTGCGGTATTACAAGAAGCGATAAATGAAATAACGACAATTACTAACTTCATTAAAATTTTAGGCTGTTATCCTATCGAGCATATTAGCCCAACCAGTGTGCCAAGTAGCGCGATAAACGCTTAGTTTTTATCAATTAACATTTATCTTAATTGCTTTGATAAAATCTCTACATTAGCAAAAATAACCTTATCGACCTCGTAAAAAATAAAGGTCGGTAAGGTTTTAGTTTTAGTTTTAAGCGTTATTCAATAACACCTTAAGAGCTACACGATAACATCGAACAACCCGCTTTATTTCTCGCCCACTCAGGACGCTTTTCACTGTAATGATGAAACGCTATTTGTTCATCGTAAGGTTTTTCCAGAACCTTTTGTAATTCGTGTAACTTGCTATAATCCCCTTGCTCTGCAAGCTCAATGGCTTGTTGTGCTAAATAATTACGCAAGACATATTTAGGGTTCACTTTATTCATCGCCGCTTTTCTTTGCTCTGCTGTTTTTCCGTCTTGTTGAATTCGATGAGCGTAGCTTTCTAACCATAAAGAAAAACGTGATTGATGATCTATCGTTAACTGATCCTCTAGATAGAAACAATCGGCAAAATGATTAAAGTTATTTTCTTTCACTTTTTCGTTATAACTAAAATCAGCCAATAGACGATAAAAAATAGTCATGTCTGTTTCTATATCACCCAATAAGGTTTCAAGTGCTAAAAACAATTCAGTATCCGCTTTATGGTTTATCGCTTCGCTCGTAATACCCAGTTTGTTCGACATCATTTCATGCCATTGTTGTTGATACGTTTTACTGTAATTATTTAATATGGCTTCTAGTGGCGCAGATTCTTCTATCAATGGATAGATAGCGTTCGCTAATTGAAATAAGTTCCATTGAGAAATTTCCCCCTGTTTGCCAAAACTGTAACGCTTACCTTGAGCATCTGTCGTATTGGGTGTCCAAGACAAATCAAAATTATCAATCCAACCATAAGGACCATAATCAATGGTTTCACCGATTAAGGACATATTATCGGTATTCATTACCCCATGAACAAAGCCCACCCGCATCCAATCCACCATCAGTCGACAAGTACGTTGAGCAATTTCCTCAAACCACGCTAAATAACGTTGAATAGGATCGTCAGCGTATTCATTTAATAATTCAGGAAAGTCACGTTTAATTGAATAATCAACGAGCTGCTTTAACAATGCTTTATCTTTACGATAAGCAGGTAGTTCAATACTACCAAAACGCATAAATGAAGAAGACACCCTACAAACAACAGCGCCTAATTCAGCTTTAGCATTACCGTTATAAAACATATCTCGAACGACGCTATCACCCGTTAACGATAAACTCAGCGCTCGGGTTGTAGGAATACCTAGATGAAACATTGCTTCTGAACATAAGAACTCTCGTACTGATGAGCGCAAGACCGCTAAGCCGTCAGCTGTTCGTGAAAAGGGTGTTGGCCCAGCACCTTTTAGCTGGAGTACTTTATGGCCATGTGATGGTGTGTTTACTTCAGCTAAATTAATCGCTCGTCCATCGCCTAATTGTCCAGCCCAGTGTCCAAACTGATGCCCGCCATAGCACATCGCATAAGGTGAAAATTCTTCGGGAACAATATTACCAGTAAACAATTGTAAAAATTCATCACTCTTTAGTTGTTCTGTACTTAACCCCAACATTGAAGCAGCATCACAACTACTGGCGATCAATTGAGGATTTGATGTTCTTTTAGGGGTTACCCAGGAGAAAGCAGCAGAATGCACTTGGTGTGGAAAAATAGATTCTTCTAAATCTTTAGGTAATTGAGAAGAAAATTTATTTTCAATATTAAAATCTAGATAAGACAAAATAAGCGACTAATTGGAGAATAGAATTGAGTAGGAAGTATTCACTGTCAGTTTGCATTTTGCAATATGCATTTAAAACAAAAAACTGATAAGAGCTGAATACGACCGATAAAAAATTCAGCGAGCGCACTATAACAAGGCTTTCGACAGCTTGGCTTTAAACGTGCTATGGCACGATTGACAACCGGTAATTAATTTTTGATACTCAGCTATCACAACAACCATATTATTATCTTTTGCTGCTTGCTGAATTTTTATAGCACCACTGTGTACAACGTGATCCAAACCTTTGAATGTTGCAATATCATCACCTAAGGCTTTCATCAATTTTTTTCTTTGTGACATTGCAGGTTTTGGATGATTAATAATATTCTCTGTCGCATCGTTAATAAGCGTAAAGTCTTCTAAAATAATACCTTGTGTAATCATCTTAGTTTCAGATAACAAACCTTGCATAACATCTTTAAATGTTACCAAGCTTTTTTTATCAATATGCTGCTCGTGATGCTCTGCATTAACAGGAAAAATAACGCATAACGCGATAGCAGTACTTACTATAATAATTATTTTTTTTATTTGATTCATAGTGCTTCTTATTTTATGAGTAAGGGTAAATGATATAGATTAGGTTACTAAAGCCATCAAATGATTATTCTATTAACCAATTGAAACTTAACCAGAAAGATAAATAGTCATTAATAATCGCATAATAGCCGTATATTTGCGCTTAAAAGAGTAAAGCACTTTAGCTTATTTCACTTTACCCGTAAAATAGTGGTAATTTTTAGCGCCCAATTAGGCTTTATCTTGCAAACATTAGCCCAGCTCAACTCAGGTAACTATTCAGATATAACTCGTTTAACGTTAAGCGAAAATTTAACTGAATTTCCAATGGAAATATTCTCATTAGCGAACTCGCTTGAAGTCTTAGACTTATCTAATAACCAATTAACCACTTTACCTGATCAGTTATCTTCATTAAAAAAACTTAAAATATTATTTTTAACAAATAATAATTTTGAAACGATCCCGGCTGTATTAGCGGCCTGTCCGCAGCTAGAAATGATCAGCTTTAAATCCAATAAATTAACGTCTATCGATGAAGATGTACTGCCTATAAGAACACGTTGGTTGATCTTAACGGATAATAAAATAGCCGTATTACCCAACTCAATGGGTGGATTAACGCGTTTACAAAAGTTTGCGTTTGCCGGCAATCAATTACAGCAATTACCCAACACCATGGAAAACTGTAAAAACCTAGAATTAATACGGCTTTCTGCTAATCAATTATCAATGCTACCCGATTGGCTATTCCAATTACCAAAATTAGCATGGCTAGCGTTCTCAGGGAATAGTTTTTCTAATGTCTCCCCACAAATAACTGCTAATATGATCAGCGTTTCACGAGAAGACTTTGAGTTAAAGCACAAGTTAGGTGAAGGCGCGTCGGGGGTTATTCATCAAGCGACGTGGCTAAAGAAACCATCAACCATTAATTCAAATAACGATATAGCGGTGAAATTGTTCAAGGGAGAAATAACCAGCGACGGCTATCCGATTGATGAATTAAATAACTGTTTACAAGCTGGCGAACATAAAAGCTTAATCAAAGTTATTGCTAAAATCATGTCGAAAGAACAACTCGCGTTAGTCATGGAGTTAATTCCAGCCAGCTTTTATAATTTAGGTTTACCCCCATCATTAAAAACCTGTACTCGAGATACGTTCCCTAACGAGGCAGCATTAGAAGTAACAGATATTACAAAGATAGCGCTTAGTATGGCTGATACATTACGTCACTTACATGCCAATAACATTAGCCACGGTGATATTTATGCTCACAATACGATGGTTGATGAAAACGCAAATATGCTATTTGGTGACTTTGGTGCGGCTTCTAATCTGCAGGTACTACCAAAAAACCAACAAGTGGCAATGCAAGCGATTGAAGTAAGAGCTTTTGGCTGCTTATTAGACGATTTATTACCTTTGTGCCACCACTCAAAAATAACTGAGCAATATAAACCACTGGTAACAATAAAAGACAACTGTATGGAAAAAGATCTCCTTATAAGACCAACATTTTCCAAAATTGTAGAACAATTAAAATCGCTGTCTTAAAGGTTTTTTTATAATCATAATTGTCATTTTAAATCGCTACTTTTAGTGGCGATTATCTAGCAGAAAACCTTATTTACTGACATTTCTCTCACATATTAAACATAATCAACGACTTTATTTTCATGAGATAATAAGGCGATAAATTCCTGCTGAGGCAAAGGCGTTGACCAAAGATAACCTTGACCAACTTCACAGCCTAATTGGGTAAGTAACTTTGCTGTTTCTGTATCTTCAATGCCCTCAGCAATGTTGGTAATATTCAAACTCTTGCTCATTTCTATAATCGCTTTAACGATTTGTAGTTCATTACTTGAATGACGAATATTCATCACAAATGACCGATCAAGTTTAATACTGCTGACATTAAATTTTGTCAAATAACCCAAGTTTGAATAACCTGTGCCGAAATCATCAATAGAAAATGAGAGACCAAAAGCACATAACTCGTTAATTTGCTTTTGAATATGATTTATATCTTCCATTAACATCGACTCAGTCAACTCTAGCTCTAAAAAGTGTGCAGGTAACTTCGCTTGATGCAAAACACTCATGGTATATGTCACAAGATTACCACGCTTAAAGTCAGCTGCTGATAAATTTACCGCGACGCATAGCTTATTAAAGCCTAATTCATGCCAATACTTACAAGCATTAACAGAGTGTTCAATAACCCAGTGAGTGATGTCACAAATCACTCCAACCTGCTCAGCTAAAGGAATAAATACCGTTGGCGGTATAAAACCATGTTCTGGGCTATTCCAACGAATTAAGGCTTCTGCACCAATGATTTGACCTGTTGCTAAATCAACTTGCGGTTGAAAATGTAAAACAAATTCGTTATTGGCGATAGCATTTCTTAATGACTTAGTGAGCTGTAATTTTTCTTGCTCTTTAGCGGCCATCACCTGATCAAAGAAACTTAAATTAGCCTTATTCCCTTCAGCTTTAGTATGCATAGCAAGGTATGAATTGTGCCTAAGTTCTTCCATCGAACTACCATCAAAAGGCGCTAACGCTATACCTATAATAGGATTCAACACAATATCGAAATGTGCGACATGAAAGGTTTGAGAGCAAACTTGATGCATTTTTTCAGCAAACTGGTTGATCCCCCGATGATCAGCTGAATGCCTTAAAATAACAAATTGATTTTGTTGGAATCGATAAATAACGGTCTTATCATTAGCATAATCTGTCAGTTTATTAGCCAGTAATTTTAATGTTTTATTACAAATGCTGTGGCTGTAATTCATCTTAATTAAATCTTGATTACTAATATTTAAGGTGATGAAAGCTAATATATCGCTAGATGACTTTTGTTGCTGTAATATTTCATCGAGGTCTACTTTACAAACATTTTCATTGGGTAACCTTGTTAACGGGTCATAACCACTTCGTTTTCTCAAGCGGCTGATTGATAATTCAAGTGACGAATTTTTATCTAAAATATTTCTAAACCTTTTACTTATATCGGCAAAAACATAAAAAACACCAACCGAAAAAAACACCAACATTATAATGTAGCTAAACACTCGATCCCATAAAGGTAGTGCTTCAAAAAGGTGTGCTCCCGCCAATAAGCCTTGATTATGCGCAAAAGCGAAAAAGCACAAAGCACTAATGAGGTAGACAAATAGAGAAATGAAAATCAATTTACCTGATAAGATAGCGGCCAGCATAAGTAAGCAAGGAAAGGCTAATATACTGGTATCAAAAATACCATTTCCTATCCAGCAAGCGTAAGTAATAAACACCGCCACTGACCATAACACCATGCCTGAAATAACACTGTTAGTATCAGCTGAAGCCCATAAGAAGAAAAGGGTGAACATGATAATTAACAAAGACATCGCTAAAGCCAAAGCCGAAAAACGATTAAAAAACAGCTCACTCATCAATAATAAGACGAGAATGGTAATCAATGCCTTTAGTGTTAATTGAAGTTGAAGGACCTTTGTATACCCTGGGAATAATGTAATCGAAGAGCGCGTCACTTTATTTTTGTTTATTTTCATTAACGTTTACTGTCATTTTTTATGCTGGCGGTATCATGGGTAAAGGCCAAATAAAGATCATTGTTAGTCGATTTTTCTTTTTTTACTTGATACATCGCTTTGTCAGCTGACCTGATTAACTCTAATAATTCAACTTGATCATCGGGGTAAAAACTCACCCCCATACATGCCGTAACAAAAACACTCTTATCGTACTGTGAAAGATAATGTGGCTTACTTAATTTAGCCGCTAATTTAGCGCACACTTTAATCACTTCTTCCCTCGAAGTATTGGGCAAAATAATGACAAACTCATCTCCTCCCCAACGCGATAATACATCAGCTTTTCTCAAACTTTTAAGGAGCTGACTTGAAACATGAATCAGTAATTCATCTCCAGAATCATGACCAAAAACATCATTAATGGGTTTAAAGTCATTTAAATCCATCATGATTAAAGCAAAAGGACTATGGGTTTCTGTTAATTTCCTAAGATGTTGCTCTGCCGCCTGACGGTTAAGTAAATGAGTTAAGCCATCATAATTAGCTTTTTGATCAAGCAATGATATTTTATACTTACTCTTAGAAATATCATGTAAAGTAATTTGATAGCTATCTAAAAAATCATCAGTGATCAACCTTGTTACTAGTACCTGTACCCAAATATTGTCGTCTTGATACGAGATCAACTCTAGCTCTGCTGCTGCTGACTCGTTATTAGCAAAAGCAATTAATATCTGTTCATGTAGTACTTTTTTCTTAATAAAGAGATCTTCCAAGTATTGGCCATAGTTTTTTTTCAAAGATAAATTGAGCTTATCAATTAACTTTTCAAAAGCCTCATTATAAAGCAGTATGTCGCCCTGTGGCGCAACTAACACAATGGCAGAAGTCGCATTTTCAAAGAGCATTCTAAATTTTGACTCAAGTACTTGAACCTCATTTCTAAGACTTTTCTCTCTGAGCATTTGCTGCTCAGTCTTCGCTAATAAGTCATTTACATCATCCGTCAGTTGGCCAATTTCACTTTGTTGATGTGAGTGAGGTTTTTTTATTCGCTCACTAGTGCCAGGTCTTATTAAATGAAGCGCTTTACCAATATTTAAAATAGGCTGGGTAATAACATAATAAGTCACTAAAATTGAAATAATAGTGATAATTAGAGCCTCAACAGCCACAACAAAGGTATTAGTTGCACTTATTTTATTCGCTTTGGCTGCAAGGTAATTGTCATTGATTTTAACAAACAGAACGCCGACTTTATTATCTTTTTGAAAAGGTGAAAATAAATCAAACGCAACTGAACCTGTAGACTTTTGATAATTTTCACTTTCCACGCGTAATGTCTCTGTTTGAATAGCTGCAGCTGTAACAATGTCGTTGCTAATCAAACCATTAACAACTTCCTCAGCAAGGCCTTTATCATTCAAGTAACTGGCAATTGAAGCGGTAGGAGAAACGGTACTATAGAGTTGTTTAATACTTTGCTTACCAAGTTCCTGTTCGTTGATAAACGTAAATCGAGAGAAAAGTTGGGTGGTAATAAGCCCAACAATGACTGCTGTAAAGACAATGACTATTGCCAATCGAATAACTAAACCTGATTTATTCATTTAAAATATAAACAACCTTTAAATCTTTTGTGATGAGTGACTGTGGTACATAACCAATAGCCTGCTTATTAGCGGCGATAAAGGCAATTAAATCGTTTTCATTTGATTTAAATACTGCCGCTCGTTTTCTACCGGTAAAACGTAACCTTGACCAATAAGCGTTAACTCGTGACAAGGGCATACCAACAAGGTTTTGATAAAATTCAATTTTAATCTGATGATCGCTATTAAGCTCAACGGGGATCGCCTTAATATCATTAGGGAAAGCCACATATTTCCCCATAAACAAATCAATAAGTTCTGAGCGAGATAATTGTTCAACTGGATTGTCCTTATTAACAACCACCACCAATGGCTCTTTAGCTAAAACAGGCTCAATAAATAATGCCAGTAGGAGTATGACAAAGGCTTGTTTAATATGATTCATCAAAAAACCATACTCAATGTTAATAGAAAGGTATTAATTCGTTCTTCTGAATTATGCTGAGTCGCTTTGTTTAACCATAATACACTACCCGTTTCGTCTACTTGTGTGTGGTTCCATTGCAATGAAGATGCAATATCGTTGGTAATATCCCAACGCCAGCCTAGAGAGACAGTTTGCTGATTTGCAGAATAAAAGTTCATTAACATCGTTGTCCCCTGAATAAGTTCATTCAAGGCAACTTCATTAACGTTAGGCTCATTAAAAACATAATTTTTGGAATCAGTAAAAGCATAAATACTATAAAATTGATGGGCATTAAGTTGGTATGACAAAGCGGCATAGCCGCTGGTTATTTTAGGAATGACATCACTTTTTGACTTGATTTGTGATACTTCAGCAGAAGCTAACCAATTATGCCATTGGTATTGACCACTTATCGAAAAGTAGCTTACTTTCTTACTCTTAAGTAATAATGACTGAGCAAAGCTTTGTGAATTAGGCCATAAAAAATCAGGGACTTGGCTAATATTTTCAGCTAAATAGGTATTAGATAAAGGTTCATTGGCAATATTAACTTGGCTATGTTTTACCTGAACTATCCAATTAAAATGATCGAAAGAAAAAGAAATCCCCATAATGTCTTCAATTTTGACTTCTTGAATTATCGAGTCCCCAGAAATTTCTGCTTCACTTGAACCAGTGAATAGTTTTGTTTTAAAAATACCGCCTAAACCTCTTTCACTATAAGTAACATCAACGCCATCGATACTTCGGTAAGGTATAATGCCATAGACTTCATTTGGGGCAGTTGCCCAAATATAAGAAAAATCAACATCACGGTATTCTGTTAATAAAAAAAGATCAGGGGCCGTTCGACCAACTCTTATATTCCAATGTGCATTGACTTCATAGCGAAGGAACGCCAGCGTAGTGTATCTATCTAGTGATGGCTCAACTAAATCTCTCAGCACACCTTGATAAACAGCATCTAAGTTAGGCGAAATAGACCAGTTAGCTTGTAAACCAAGCAATGATTGTTGCTTAAAATCAATATCACCTGAAAAGACTCCTTTATCTGAACTGACATCTTTACGATAACCATGATGGTCAGAATCGGAGAAAGTAGCACCTAAAGTTGCAAAGCCACTGAGTTGTAATTTATCATTTTCTCCATCACTTGCTTGGGTGTATGATACGAAAAAAAATATGAAAAGAAATAAACCAAGCAGGTTTTTGCATTGCACAGGAAACATATCTAAACAGCCAAATAAGATGTAATGTATACAATGTAGGTGAATATTGAGTATTAAGCAATGTACCGCTGGAAAATAAACCTATAAAACCCCAATTAAAACAACAACTAACAACACCATCATTAACTACACCCACATAACATGAGAGCTACACTGTTGTTACAATTTTCAGTAAAATCAAGTCAAACGCGATAAGAATACAATACTATTTCATAGCGTTATCAAAATGACTTAATCGTACACGACTGACATCAATTCCTGCCAACCGCTCTGAAAAAACAACACTGGCAACACTACCGTAACTTATCTTTGAATAAAGAAAGTGACCACTTTAAAATACATTTATTCACGACGATGCTACATTTGAATGCAAATAGCTTCCGCTGTTATACATTCACTTTGGTCATGACACAGGGGGCGGCAGTTGAAAAACTTCATTACGCGTATATTCAATGTAATAAAAATCAAAGCTGTGCTTTTACTTATTGCATCTGTGTAATCAAACCACTTGATGAAAAAACTTAAATCCCTTTAAACACATTTGCTTGCCTAGCCCCTTTAACCTAAAATATCGACAAGTTAATTTCTTCCTTCAAATAATAAGGTTTTCCATGGCACAACCATTACCAGATAAATTTATCATGTCGATGAACCGCGTATCAAAAGTGGTTCCACCTAAAAGAACAATACTTAAAGATATTAGTCTTTCATTTTTCCCAGGCGTTAAAATTGGTGTTTTAGGTTTGAACGGCTCAGGTAAGTCAACCTTGCTTCGCATTATGGCAGGTGTGGATAAAGACTTTGAAGGTGAAGCTACGTCTTTAGCCGGTACAAAAATTGGTTACTTACCGCAAGAGCCTCAACTTGATGAAAGCCAAACAGTGCGTGAAGCTGTTGAAGAAGGTGTTGCTGAAGTTAAAAATGCTATGGCTCGTTTAGACCAAGTCTATAACGAATATGCAGAAGAAGGCGCTGACTTTGATGCCTTAGCCAAAGAACAAGGCGATTTAGAAGATATTATTAATGCACAAGATGGTCATAATCTTGATAACGTTTTAGAACGTGCGGCTGATGCTTTACGCTTACCTGAATGGGATCAAAAAATTGCGGTACTAAGTGGTGGTGAACGCCGTCGTGTCGCGCTTTGTCGTTTATTGCTCGAAAAACCAGACATGTTATTACTTGATGAACCAACTAACCATTTAGATGCTGAATCTGTTGCTTGGTTAGAGCGTTTCTTACACGATTACCCAGGCACTGTGGTAGCAATTACCCATGATAGATACTTCCTTGATAATGTAGCGGGTTGGATTCTAGAGCTTGATAGAGGGCATGGTATTCCTTATGAGGGTAACTATTCTTCATGGTTGGAACAAAAAGATGCACGTCTTGCACAAGAAAGTAAAGGTGAAAGTGCACTACAAAAAACCATCAAGCAAGAACTTGAATGGGTGCGTTCAAATCCGAAAGCTCGTCAATCAAAAAGCAAAGCCCGCATGGCGCGCTTTGAAGAGCTTAATAGTCAAGATCATCAAAAACGTAATGAAACCAACGAACTTTACATTCCACCTGGACCTCGTCTAGGGGATAAAGTTTTAGATGTTAATAACTTAACAAAATCTTTTGGTGACAGAGTACTTATTGATGACTTAAGTTTTAGTGTGCCAAAAGGTGCTATCGTTGGCATTATCGGACCAAACGGCGCAGGTAAATCTACACTGTTTAAAATAATGTCGGGTGCTGAAAAGCCAGACTCAGGTAATGTAGAGCTAGGTGATACGGTTAAACTTGCCAGTGTTGATCAGTTCCGTGATGACATGGACAATAGTAAAACCGTCTACCAAGAAATATCTCAAGGCCATGAGATATTACAAATTGGTAATTTTGAAATTCCAAGCCGTGCTTATGTCAGCCGTTTTAACTTTAAAGGTAACGATCAACAAAAGATCATTGGTGAGTTGTCTGGTGGAGAACGTAACCGAGTTCATTTAGCTAAACTAGTGCAAACCGGCGGTAACGTATTACTGCTTGATGAACCCACCAACGATCTTGATGTTGAAACCTTACGTGCGCTTGAAGAAGCGTTGTTAGAGTTCCCTGGTTGTGCCATGGTTATCTCGCATGACCGTTGGTTCCTTGACCGCATTGCAACTCACATTTTAGATTACCGTGATGAAGGACAGATTAACTTCTATGAAGGTAATTTTACTGACTATGAAGCTTGGTTAAAGAAAACACTGGGCCCTGCAGCTACTGAGCCTCACAGAATTAGATACAAAAAAATAGGGTAATATACCCCCCTAAAGCAATTTATCTAAAAAATATCTATTAGTTATTAAATAGTTATAGGCACTTTATTTATGTGAATATATAAAAATTCACATGAATAAAGTGCCTTTTTTACAAAAGGGGGCTATGCTGAAGTTACCAATTAACTATTTGAACTTAAGCAATGGAAAATAGACGTCAATTCACACGAATTTTGTTTTCAATCAATGCGATATTAGAGGTTGAACAGCAAAATTATCCCGTTACTATCCACGACATTTCACTTAATGGCGCCTTAGTCACTATGCCTAAGGCTGAAAGCTCACTAAAAGGCAAATTGGGCTTGTTACACTTTGACTTAACAAATGGTGAATCAGTTGTTGAAATGCATATTGCCGTAGTGCATGAGGTCAGTGATAAAACAGGCTTGCAGTGTGAGGTTGGCTTGCAATGTAATGCCATCGACATTGACAGCGTTACGCACTTAAGAAGGTTAGTTGAATTAAACCTAGGTGATGAAAGCCAGCTTCACAAAGAGCTTTCACAATTATCACGTTTAGTTTAATACTATATAAAATCAGCTTTTTATAGAGGCACATCATGAACCATTTAGTTATTTCATTTATGACCAAAGATCGCCCTGGTTTAGTCGAAACTTTATCAAAAGTGGTTAAGCAGCACCAAGGTAACTGGCAAAATAGTAGTTTACATCACTTATCAGGCTTCTTTACTGGTGTACTAGAGATTGCAGTAGAGCAAGCTCAATCTGCAGCGCTAACCCGTGATTTAAAAGCATTACCTGGTTTTACCATAAACATTGAACAAGCTACTCCAGAAAAAGCCAACAATGCCGCTAACATTGTCTTAGAACTTACAGCGAACGACAGAGAAGGTATTGTAGAAGAGATATCGGCTGTTATTCATCATCGAGGGGGGAATATGTTAAAACTGGTTAGCGTGCAAGACAATGCCCCGCATACAGGACAAGCACTTTTTAAAGCGAAAATAACCTTATCCGTTGACAATAAACAAACAGACAGCTTAATAAGTGCATTAGAAGATTTGGCTGACGATTTAATGGTTGATATTTCTCGTTAATCATAAAGGCCATCACATAACCCTTAAGGTTTTATTAGCCTGTTTCCCCCAGTCTTTATTGGCATAATAAAACCGTCATATTTTTTACCTATACTTGTTTTAACAGTAATATTAATTACGTTTGAGTAAACAAGATGAATAATCCCCTTACCTTTTTTGACAAAGAACTCAGCTGGCTTACCTTCAACGAACGTGTGTTACAAGAAGCGGCTGATGAAACAGTTCCACTTATTGAGCGCATTCGTTTTTTAGGCATTTATTCAGCAAATTTAGATGAGTTTTTTCGTGTTCGTATTGCGGGTATTCGTCGAAGTGCTATTTTAGAAGTTGCTCAAAACAGCGGACAAAAAACCAATACACTGCTACATCAGCAAATTAGTGATAAAGTTAATGGCTCTACCGAAGAGTTTAAACGTGTTGCCGAGCGGCTTTTTTCGCAACTTACTGATAAAAAAATAGAAATTATTTTTAACGACAATCAATCAAATAGTATTGAGAGCAAGCTTAATGTTGACCAAAAATCATGGCTAGAGCAGTATTTCGATAACAGAATTATTCGCCATATCACCCCTATTGTTATCCACTCAAAAACACATCTAGCTCATTGTATTGATGATGACGGTATTTATTTTTTAGTCGCCTTAAATTGCGAAGATAAATTACAGACCGAACAAATACAGTTTGCTTTGGTAGAGATCCCTCGCGAGGAAGTTCAGCGTTTTATTCTTATCCCAGAAAAGCTCTCTAGCGAACATCAGCCCAGTAAAAGTCAGTATATAATGCTACTTGATGATGTTGTACATTTCTTTATTGAAAAACTTTTTAAAGGAGTATTTCACTACGATAGATTAGAAGCCTATTCAATAAAGCTCACCCGTGATGCTGAATACAATTTAATTGACGACCTCGATGAAAGCTTACTTGACCAAATGTCTAAGGGGTTAAAACAACGATGAAAAGCTGATGTGGTACGCTTAGTTTACGACCATAACATGCCACAATATATGATCACCTTCTTACGTAAAGCACTTAAAATAAAAGAACTTGATAATTTAGTCCCCGGCATTCGCTATCGTCATTTTAAAGACTTTATAAAGTTTCCTAATATAGGAAATAAAAATCTCGAAAAATCAGAATTACCACCACTAACCTCCAGTCGTTTTATGGCCTTTGATTCTGTTTTTGATGCAATACATCAACACGATATCTTATTGTATTACCCTTATCATAAATTTAAACATTTCACCGAGTTTGTCAGACAAGCCTCTTATGATCCGTTAGTTAAAAGCATTAAGATTAACGTTTATCGAGTTGCAAAAAATTCACGTATTATCCACTCATTAATTGAAGCGGTAAAAAATGGTAAAAAGGTTACTGTTGTTATTGAGCTTCGAGCAAGGTTTGACGAGCAAGCAAATATTGAATGGGCAAAAGTAATGAAAGACGCGGGCATTCATGTAGAGTTTGGTATTGAAACACTTAAAATTCACGCAAAGCTTTGCTTAATTACTCGAATTGAAGATGAACAAACCGTTAAGTACGCACATATTGGTACAGGAAACTTCCATGAGAATAACGCACGCGTTTATACTGACTTTTCACTCTTTACAAAACATAAAGAAATTTGCCAAGAAGTGAATAATGTATTTTCTTTTATTTCACATAGTTATAAACGTTTTCGATTTAATCACTTAATTGTTTCACCGTTAACAGCAAGACGTCGCTTATATCAACTTATTGATCATGAAATTCAGGTTGCAGAGCAAGGTGATAAAGCAGAGATAATTTTAAAGCTCAATAATCTAGTTGATAAAGGCTTAATCACCAAGCTGTATGCGGCCAGCAATGCTAAAGTCAATATTCGTTTAATTATACGTGGTATGTGCTCACTTATTCCTGGCGTGAAAGGGATGAGTGAAAAAATAAAAGTCATTTCTATTATCGACCAATATTTAGAACATCCCAGAGTAATGGTGTTTCATAATGAGGGAAATAAACAAGTATTTATCACTTCTGCAGATTGGATGGAAAGAAATTTAGATCATCGAGTAGAAGTGGCCTGCCCCATATATGATGAAGAGTTAAAAACACGAATTTTACATACCATCGAGCTACATTTTAAAGATAATACCAAGGCGAGAATAATTGATCGTCAGCAAACAAATCACTATGTTAGCCACAATAATAATGAGCGCGTTCGCTCACAAGTAGCGATCTATGATTATTTGCAAGAACAGGAGTTTATAGATCAGCAATGGTTGATAAAAACCCTACCGAATATAAAAAGTGAGTCTACAATGGCTAGTGAAACTGTAAAAAATCATGAGTAAATGATGCAAAAATCGCCAACAACCACTAATGAACAACACATAACACAAGATTACTTTGCAGCACTCGATATTGGTTCAAATAGTTTTCACTTTGTACTCGCCAGAAAAATAGGTGAGCATTTACAAATTCTACATTCGGAAAAATACCGGGTAAAACTTGCTCAAGGATTAGATAAAGATAATAATTTAAGCGCTGAAGCTATTTACCGGGGCGTAAAAACCCTTGATAACATAGCTAGTTCTGCTGCCCATATTCATAGGGAAAATTTTCGTATTGTCGCGACTCATAGTCTGCGAAAAGCAAAAAATATCGAAACGTTCTTACAACAGGCAGCAAAAGTTTTCCCTTACGATATTGAAATCATTTCAGGGCATGAAGAAGCCCGTTTAATCTACCAAGGAGTTGTCCATCATTGTGAAAACTTTGGACAACAATTAATTATTGATATTGGTGGTGGCAGTACCGAGTGCATTATTGGTAACCAACAAGAAATAATGACTTTAGCCAGTTTAAATATTGGTTGTGTCAGCTATACGCAAAGCTACTTTGCCGATGGATTAATCAGTGAAGAAGCCTTTAAAAAAGCAATTCGTGCTGCTAAGCATGAAATAGATTCTGTTATCAAGCGCTTTAAGAACGCGAGTTGGCAAAGTGCTATTGGCACTTCTGGTACATTCAAAAATATATATAAAGTACTTAACAATGAAGGAAAATTGCCACAACCATTCACACTAAAACAGCTGTATACCTTAAAAAAACAACTACTAGAATACCGCCATTACCATGAGTTAAACATTGATGGCTTAAAAGAAGACCGACAAGAACTGATTTGTGCAGGTGTTGCCATAGCCATTGCACTCATGGAGTGTTTGGAGATTAACGCACTTGATTATTGTCAATATGCACTTCGTGAAGGCGTTTTATATGAACAACTTGAAAACCTTACGCTAACCCATATAAACAATAATACCCGCCAACGCAGTGTAAATAACTTAGCAATGCGTTTTAATGTTGACCAAACACAAGTCAGTATCATTCAAAACGTATTAAAAATATGGTTAACACAAGTAGAAAACAAATGGGTTTTATCTTCACCCGTTTACACTGAATTATTAATGTTTGCTGCGCAACTACATGAATTAGGGATTGATATTAATCCTTCAGGTTATCAAAAACATGGACAATACATTCTCACCCATAGCGATTTAGCTGGATTTAACCAAGAGCAGCAGCAAGCACTTGCCTGGCTGGTAGGAAATCAACGAAAAAAAATAACACCCCTGACTCAGTACCAGTGGTATTTATTAAATCCTGAGAGTTTAAAGCAAATTTGCAGCTTATTGCGACTAGCCATTTTATTATCTCAGCAACGCCAAGATGATACAATTTCTCCTGTTGCTAGCGTTAATGTTTCTAGCCAGAGCTTAACATTACAGATTGATCAGCATTGGCTTCTTAATCGTCCCATTGTAGATACTGAATTATTTTATGAGCAAGCAGCTATAGCAACGCTTGGAATTGATTTAAAAACGTCTATTGATGATAGCACTGCTGCTGATTTTTAGTATTATCTTCAACGTCACTTTTAATAGGTATATCTTGTCTTTTTATTGATAATATCGATAAAGTTAAATCTCAAAAATCTTCATTATGTTACCCAACTGTCTTTACCCAATAAAAATCCTCTCGGTAGGTTTATTACAGAAAGGATTTAACTCTGCATTCGTGTAGCAATGAAGTTCACTAATAAGTGCCTGCTTAAGATACTCAACTATTGCTTGTCTTTATAGTTGCACTCGCTCGTTAATATAAACGAAAAAAGGCCTGATATAAATCAGGCCTTTTGAAAGAGCAACTTAGGTGTATTGATTAAAGCTTGATACCTAGTTTTTTCAATTCTTTTTGAACAACCGAATTAGGTAGTGGAATATAACCGTCTTTCTCTACAATCTTTTGACCTGACTGAGAAAGTACCATTGTTAAAAACTCAGCATCCATTGGCGCTAATGGCTTGTTAGGGTGCTTGTTTACGTAAACATATAGAAAACGAGATAATGGGTATTTTTTCGAGATAGCATTCGCCATATTAGCTTCAACATAGTTGTCACCTTTTTTAGATAACGCTAACGCTCTAACACCTGATGTTTTATAACCAATACCCGAATAACCTATACCGTTTAATGAAGATGATACTGATTGAACAACAGAAGCTGAGCCTGGCTGTTCATTAACGGTGTTTTTAAAATCACCTTTACAAAGCGCTTTCTTTTTAAAGTAACCATAAGTGCCAGAAACTGAATTACGACCATAAAGTTGAATATCTTTAGCTTCCCAGTCTCCTGTTAGTCCTAAATCACCCCAGCGGTCTGCATCTTTATTAGCACCACATTTGCGGTTATTTGAGAAAATAGCATCAACTTGATCAATACGTAAACCCTTGATAGGGTTATCTTTATGAACAAAAACAGCAAGTGCATCAATCGCTACACGAACAGCCGTTGGCTTGTAACCGTAACGTTTTTCGAATGACTCTATTTCACGAGATTTCATTTTACGACTCATCGGCCCTAAGTTTGAAGTCGCTTCTGTTAATGCCGGTGGCGCAGTAGATGAACCTGCTGCTTGAATTTGTATATTCACATTTGGGTAGGTGCGTTTAAACTCTTCAGCCCAAAATGTCATCATGTTGGCTAAAGTATCAGAACCAACCGAAGATAAATTTCCTGAAATACCACTGACTTTTTTATATTCAGGTAAATCTTTATCCATTGCTATTGATGAGAAACTCACCAAACTTGCTAAACCTATAACGCCTAAAGCACGTTTAAAACCCATGTTATTCTCCACTGAGAGTGTTGTCCCAAATAAATTATTATTAATTTATTTGGGGCTAATTAATTTATGAACACTATATAAACCTTATGTGACAATTATATTTAAGGTTTGTGACACTTATATGACATACGTAAATATATAAGCATATTTTCCCTGATATTCACCAACATAAATAAATGAAAACTATTCGTTACATCACAATAATATTTTTATAACAATAGAGTCTTCTATAGTAATCACATTTTCATCTATCGCATTATTATCGAATATGCCTATGTGTTGATTTTGAGCTACCTATCAAACTCCGTTCTCGAAAAAAAAGCCTTTTTGTATATAACTAAGGTATGCGAAATAAAAACATTAAATTAATAATATTATTCAAGATGTAGAAAAAATTCTAATGAGATTGGTTCGGTGCTATAAGTTATAAAAGGAGATTGCGGAACAAACTAATTTACTTGCACTTAAAAGTTTATGAACGTCAGTGAACAGCAGCTTTTAGGGACGCTTATCAATGAAAGAATAAAGTTATCTAACACTTTATTCTTTCATTAAATAAGTATAAAAATGACCTTAGCCTTTATCTAATACTTCAAAATAAATAATAAATTCACTGCCCTCACCCCACTGACTTTCAATCGCTAATTCAGCGTTATGGTGGTGTAATACATGCTTAACAATTGATAAACCAAGGCCTGAACCTCCGGTGTCACGAGAACGAGACTTGTCTACTCTAAAGAATCGCTCGGTAATACGATTAACATGCTCAGGACGAATCCCTGGCCCATTATCTTTAACCGAAAACTTACCTTTATTACCACTGCGTTGCCATGAAATATGAATAATTCCATGATCAGCCGTATAAGCAATGGCATTAGAGATTAAATTCACACAAGCGCTTTTCAATTCAGTATCAATACCTTCAATCCATAGATCGTCAGCAATATCAGCCGTGATTTTATGTTGTTTTTCTTGATTAAGCCAAGTTGCGTCATCGACTAAGGTTTTAATTAACTTAGGCATATCGACAAGTTGTTTTTTTTCTTCATCTGCATGATTTTCTATTCGTGATAAAACCAATAACTGTTCGACTAAACGGTCCATGCGTGAAACTTGTGTTTCTATCGTGCCAAAAGCCTTTTGCCAATGAGGTTCAAGCGCATGTTCAGTCGTAAGTATCATTTCTACATAACCGCGCACAACCGTGAGTGGGGTTTTAAGTTCATGAGAAACATTAGCAACAAAGTCACGGCGCATTTCTTCTAATCTTTTAATCTTACTGACATCTCGCGCAAGAAAAAGCACCTGATCACTACCATAAGCCATTAAACGTAATTCTAACTGTAAATCATTATTAATAGGAGAAATAATATGACAAGGCTGCTCAAAATTACCGACTTCTAGATACTTAGTGAACTCAGGAAAACGAATTAGGTTATCAATACGCTGTCCAACATCGCTTGGCCAGCGAATACCTAAAATACGCTGAGCTTTTTTATTGCCCCACAAAATGGTGAGTTCATCAGACAGTACCAATGCCGCATCAGGCAATGCTTCAGCACCATCTCTGAACTTTCTAATGCGTTCATTCAGCTGTTTTTGCTTGTGGCGATGTTGCCTAATTTGTCGATATAAACCATCATATATTTTACCCCAAACACCTTCAGACTGAGGAGGGGAAAGTGTTTTACTACGCCACAACCACTTCAGAAGTTTAAGTAGATGATGGTAGTGCCAGCATAAAATAGCAAAAGTACTAATAAAGAGTACTAAGAGGGTTTGGCCAATTAAAAAACCAAATAACGCGCTTACTGACAAGATAGTCAATAAACGCGTGATGATACTTTTGACGGATAAACGAAAATACATAGTGAGTCGTTTTTACCTATGACAAATAATAACAGTACGAGAACTCAATTTTATATTAAGCACTCGTTTTGAGTTTTCCTGAAAATCGGTAGCCCGACCCACGAACAGTTTGAATAAAATCTTCATGCCCTTCGCCAGTAATTGCTTTACGCAAACGCCTAATATGAACATCTACGGTACGGTCTTCAACATAAACGTTAGTGCCCCAAACATTATCAAGTAATTGTTCACGGCTATAAACACGTTCGGTGTGTGTCATAAAAAAGTGCAATAAACGAAATTCTGTTGGCCCTAAATCGAGTGATCTGTCATTAATTGAAACGCGATGAGCGATGGGGTCAAGTTTCATACCATGAAACTCAATAGCTTCTTCGAGTGCCGTAGGTGAAACTCTACGAATAACTGCTTTAATGCGGGCTATAAGTTCTTTTGGGGAAAATGGCTTGGTTACATAGTCATCAACGCCTGCATCAAAACCTTTAACTTTGTCGTCTTCATCAGCACGAGCCGTCAACATTATAATAGGAATAGAGCGTGTATATTCATTCTGTTTTAATGATTTTGCTAATTTAACCCCTGTGCCTCCTGGTAACATCCAATCGAGTAAAATCAAATCTGGATATGGCTCAACAATCTTTGCTTTAGCCTGTTCGTAATCTTCAGCTTCAATAGCATTAAAACCATTTTGTTCTAATACAAAAGTAATCATTTCCCTGATCGGTGCTTCATCTTCAACAACCAATATTTGTCTATTCATGTTAACTTCCCGTTATCTGTACACACTTTACTTATTGACCATTGTGATAACTTTTTATGACATTTATATTACACATATCAAGTTTAATCCATTTATCTTCGCGCAAAAAGCCCAGCCATAAAAAAAGCGACTAAAAGTCGCTTATTTTCACAATAATTATCATGAGGATTCTTAAAATTTGTATTCTAAACCTACCGCTAAGTAATCTTCATCTGCTGCACTGTCCATATCAAACGTAGTATAAAAAGCAAATAGTTTTGTGCTTTTAGCTAAAGCGTAATCAGCGCCAAGTGTCATACCTGAACGGTCATCGCCACCATCATACTCAGCAGTTTGCAGCTGTGCTTTAACGGTAACTTTATCAAAACCATATTTTGCTGAGAATAAGAAACCGTCGACTTCACTGCCATCGGAAACTTTTTCTTGCGTATGGGCAATGGCACCTAAAGTGAAACCCGCAAGTTTGCCTTGAACAGTTAAACGCTTTGTATCATAACCTTTCACTTCAGAATCAATCGCTACAGCAGCATAAAAAGTAGATTTTTTAAGCCCACTATCACCATAAAATAAAGCAATTGAGGTACCATCTTCAGTGTCAATGGCATCTTCTGCAATATAAGTTACCCCTAATTGTAAACCGTTAAACTTAGGTGATTTATAGGTAATAGTATCACTCATACGGTTCTCACCCTTCCAAAGGTTTTTAATATCCGCATTTAAATCACTGAATAAATCGACCTTTCCTTGTGACTGCTTTAATACCGTATCATTTATTCCTAATAATACTTCACCAAAGTTGCCTTTTAAGCCAATATATTGATTACGGTCAGTAATACTATTGCCTTTTTCACTATCACCATCGAGGTCAACTTGAAACTCAGCTTTAAAAATCACTTCCAAATCATTACCTAAATCATGCCCACCTTTAAAACCGATACGTGAAGCGTTACTTTTAACTTCGGTGTAAGAACCCTCACCATCATCTGAAGATTGAACCGTTAAGTTTGCTTTGCCGTAAATATTTACATCACCGGCAAATGCCGATATAGAAAACGTTGATAATAATGCTGTAGCAATAACGCTATAAGAAAGTTTCATAGGTATACCTTATGTATGTCAGAATTTTTATGTTTAAAACTATTTAAATTAACTCATTATTTGACGCATATTCTGCCCAATCTTTATGACACTTTTGTGACATTATGAATCTTTTTTTAAAAGTTTATGACATTTTGATAAATTTAGCTTTTTTTGCTTATAAATACTCAACATTTATCACTTAACTTAAAACATTATTTACCCTACTAAAATAGGATAAAACAGCTTTTATTGAATAAAAATCATTTATATAGAAAAAAAGACTTTTAACCTACCGTAAAATGTCTAAAATCAGTGTTAGGTATCATAAAAAAGAAAGTTGAAATGAAGGTAAAAAGCATATCTCGAAAACTATTAACACGAGTGCTATCGGTTTATTTTATTTTAACCTTTATTGTTACCTGTGTTCAAATTGGTGCCGAATACATTAACACTAAGAGTCACATTAACAGTGAACTGCTTACCCTAGAACAAACATTCAGTGGTAGTTTAACTCGTGCTGTTTGGGAGCTGAATACTCAACAAGCTGTCGATATTGCTGAAGGATTAGTTGCTATCCCAATGATTAAGGGGATAACAGTCACTGATGAAAATGACCAAGTTATTGCTCAACTGGGTGAGTTTTCTAACGATGATTATTTTAATCAACCAGAAAAAATAGCATTAAATAGTGAATATTTTACCATTGACTCACTTTCAGGAGGATTATTCGGTCATTCTTTCCCACTTATTTTTGAATTCTCTGGTCGAACAACAAAAGTGGGTACCGTCATTCTATTATCAAGTGACACCGTTATTTTTGAGCGTATTGAAGTAGGTATATATTTTTTGATTGGTAATGCGATGGTAAAGACTGCAGCATTAGTTATTTTATTTTCACTCGCCTTCTCTCATTTATTAACCAACCCGCTGAATGAACTTACCGAACAAATTAATCATTTTGATATCGATGATCCAGAAGCATCAAAACTTCACACGATGAATTATGAAAACAATGAGCTGAATATTTTGCAAAATGCTTATAACAACTTGCTTGATGAACTCGTACAGCACCAAATACGGCTAAGTGTAGCAAAACAAGAAATTCTAGCGGCCAATCACAAGCTTGACGACCAAAACTTAATACTAGAACAAGAAGTCGCTAAAAAAACATCATCATTGAGTACCACTATGCTCGAGATGAACAAACAACAACGTGAACTTATTGAGCAGCAAAAACGGTTAACCGCTGAAAACATTCGACGAAGTCAAACAGAGGAAACGTTAACGAAAACGAACAAAGAATTAAAAAGCTCTATTCAAGAGCTAAATAAAGCGCAAGAGCGCTTAATTGATGCAGAAAAAATGGCAATTTTAGGTAAATTATCGGCTGAAATTTCACACGAAATTAATACCCCTATCGGTGTGAGCATAACTTCAACCAGTTATTTAGCTGATTTATTAGTTTCTCTGCAAAATGATATCGAAAATCAGAAGTTGACCAAACGATCTTTAGATGACTTCACCAATAATGCAGATCAAAGTTTACACTTATTAATGAACAACCTTAACCGTGCCTCTGATTTGATCACAAGCTATAAGCAAGTTGCGGTAGATCAAACGAGTGACAAAACTCGAAAAATTAATCTCGCCAAATACCTACATGAAATTATTCAGTCTTTGCAGCCTAAATTTAAAAAAACCAAACATGTCATTAAAGTCGACTGTGCTGACAATATTGACATTTACTGCCACGCAGGTGCAATTTCACAAATATTTACGAATCTGATTATTAATTCTATTCTCCATGGTTTTGATGGTATAGAAAGTGGCATAATTACTATCAGTGCACAGCTAAAAGGTGAACGCTTATATTTGCACTACCAAGATAATGGCGTAGGTGTTCCCCAAAATAAATTACCACAAATCTTTGACCCTTTTTATACCACTAAAGCAGGTAATGGTGGCACAGGTCTAGGTACTCATATTATTAATGAATTAGTCACCGACACGCTAAATGGCACAATAGTCGCAATGTCTAACGCAGGAGAAGGTCTTAGCTATGATATTGAATTTAATGATATGCGTTAAAATAGCTTTCATATAAATATTAAATTCAAGGCTGTACTAATGTTACCTATTAATAATATTTTTTGAACAACTGAAAGTTTTCTGGCGAACTCAGAGCACGTAAAATTATTTAACCTAGTCATTGATTTTATCATGTGATCAGTTTGCAAATACGTTCATCAATGAGGTAATTAAAAGGGCCTATATAAAAGTTGTGTATGTAGGTAACTCAGCAGAAATCACCTTACATAACACCCTATTCAATCAATGCCTTACCTATAAGCATTTTAATTCCCAAGAGTATGAGTGCTTATAACTTATATTTAAGTTACTATATTGCTCTTTTAAAATTTATCAGCCGGCACACTTCGTGTTCCAACGGCGCAGGAAGCTTCTATGTGGTTCAAAAATCTATACTTTTTCACATTTACCCGCCCTTTTGAATTATCAGAAGATCAATTAGAAAAACACTTAGCTGAACATTTATTCACGCCTTGTGGGTCAACAGAGCAGTCACACTTTGGTTGGGTAAACGCTTTAGGTAAACATGGACATTCAACGGTTCATGCAGCTAATGGCAACCTTTTAGTTTGCGCAAGAAAAGAAGAAAAAATACTTCCAGCACCTGTTGTTAAAGATATGATTGAGGCAAAAGTTGCTCAACTTGAGGTTGAACAAGCGCGTAGTGCAACCAAAAAAGAAAGAGAACAGTTTAAAGAAGATATCATTTTTGAATTACTACCACGTGCATTTTCTCGTGTCACCGACACGCATGCTTATATTAATGCTGAGCATAACCTGATTGTGGTAAATTCAGGGAGTCGTGGTAAAGCTGAAGATCTATTAGCACTTTTACGTAAAGTTATTGGCACGTTACCGGTTACCAGTGTTTCACCAGAAAAAGCGCCTGATGAATTAATGACAGACTGGCTAAACGAGAAAAGTATTGGTGACAACTTTACTTTAGGCATGGAAGCAGAGTTTCATGCATTAGGTGATGATGGCGCAGTGGTTCGTGTTAAAAATCAAGACCTTGATAGTGATGAAATTAAAACCCACTTAGACGCTGATAAATATGTTGTAAAATTAGCACTTGAATGGGATGAAGCCATGTCGTTTATTCTTTGTGACGATTTAGCCATTAAACGTTTAAAATTCTTTGATGTCCTTCAAGAACAAAATGACGATATTGATAGTGATGACGTTATAGCAAAACTTGATGCTGACTTTGCCTTAATGGCTGGAGAAATTAATCGTTTGATTAACGACTTACTTGCCGAATTCAATGTTAAAGCGACGGATTATTTAGAAAGTTAATCCCTTTAAAATTCATTGTTCATCCGAAAAAAAAGCAGCTATATTTAGCTGCTTTTTTATATCTGGGATTAAGACAATTTAAAAATACCGCTAAAATAAATGAGCTACTTCAAACGAATAGAGTTAATAATATCAGTCGTTGAAATACCTTCTTCGAAGTTAAGTACTTTTACGTCACCTCCATTGGCAATCACTTCTTTACCACCGGCAATGTCTTCAACTTTATAATCACCACCTTTAACCAAAATGTCAGGCAGAATATTACTGATAATTCGCTGTGGAGTGTCTTCAGAAAAACTCACTACCCAGTCAACAGCGCCTAATCCCGCTAACACCGCCATACGTCTATCAGTAGGGTTCACCGGTCGGCCACTCCCTTTGAGCCTTTTTACTGAAGCATCATCGTTAACCGCAACAATTAAACGTGTACCTAAGGTACCCGCATGGGTTAAATATGATACATGACCCGCATGTAAAATATCAAAACAACCGTTAGTCATAACAATGTTTTCACCACGAGCTTTTGCTAATTTAACCGCAATTTTTAATTGCTCTTCGGTAACAACACCAAAGCCACTTTCTTGCCCTGCTGATATTTCAGCGAGTAATTCTGCTTCACTTACCGTTGACGTACCCAGTTTACCCACAACAATACCGGCGGCAATATTGGCTAAAGCACTGGCTTGGGTATATTCAGCCTTTGCTGCAATAGCTAAAGCAAGTGTTGCAATAACGGTATCGCCAGCGCCAGTTACATCATAAACTTCACGTGCTCGGGTCGGTAAATGGAATTCGTCATGGTCACGGCGAAGTAAGGTCATTCCCTGTTCACTGCGCGTCACTAACATTGCCTCTAAATCAAGTTTTACTAATAATGCCTGACCTTTACTGACAATATCATTTTCTGTTTTACACTCACCCACTACCGCTTCAAACTCTGATAAATTTGGCGTTAATAGTGTAGCACCACGGTAACGTTCAAAATCAGTTCCTTTAGGATCGACTAAAACCGCTTTCCCTTGTTTTTTTGCGATAGCAATTAAATTCTGTACTTCAGATAGTGTACCCTTACTGTAATCTGACAACAAAAGTAGATCATGACTCACCAGCTGGGTTGCCACTTTTTCTTCAAGCAATGTTTTATCAACATCACTAAGTGATTCTTCAAAATCTAAACGAATTAATTGCTGATTACGACTCATTACACGTAACTTGGTAATGGTAGGAATATTAGCTTGTTGATCAAATTCACAGTGAATATTTAATGCCGATAATTTTTTTTGTAAGTGCTGCGCGGCTTCATCTTTGCCCGTTATCCCAATTAGAGTCACGCGTCCACCGATAGAAGCGATATTTAATGCAACATTTGCAGCCCCACCAGGACGATGTTCATCTTGGTTGATTTTAACGACAGGAACAGGGGCTTCTGGCGAAATACGCTGCGTGGGCCCATACCAATATCGATCTAACATGATATCACCAACAACCAATACACTTGCCTGCTCAAAAGCGGGAATCTCTACTTTCATCCTATGCCTCTTAACTCTTTACGGATATACAGATATAATGGTTAATAGTGTATCACATGAATTTCAATGAGTTGACATCATCCCGTGAGTAAAAATAAAGTTTTACAACCTGATTTTAAAATATCCTTTCTCTTACCTAAGTATTGGCTAACTTGGTTTGGTGTAATCATTCTCTATACCATTTCATGGTTACCCTATAAATTACAATTGATGCTAGGAAGGATCCTAGGGCGTTTGCTGTATAAAATAGGATCAAGCCGTAAAAGAGTGGCGATGAAAAATTTAGAACTCTGCTTTCCTGAAATGTCGGAGCAAGAACGTACGCGCATTTTAAAGAAAAACTTTGAAAACACCGGTATCGCCTTGTTTGAAACAGGGATGGGCTGGTGGTGGCCAGATTGGCGAGTTAAAAGAAAAACAAAAGTAGTTGGCCTTGAGCATTTAGAAAAAGCGCACCAACAAGGCAAAGGTGTTTTATTATTAACAATGCATTATTTAAGTGTAGAAATTAATTGCCGTGGGATTGGCACTGGCCACCCTATGGTTGTTTTTTACCGACCTCACAACAATCAACTGATGGAGTTTTTTCAGTTTAGAGGACGAGGTCGTTCTAATAAGTACATGTTAGGTAAACGTGACGTTAAAGGATTAATGAAAGCATTACGTGATAAGGAAGTCTGTGTTTATTTACCCGATCAAGATTACGGACGAAGCCGGAGTTTATTTGTGCCATTTTTTGCCGTGCCTGATGCTGCCACTACCACTGGCACACTCATTTTTGCTCGCCAAAAAAACGTTCAAAATCATATGCTCATTCCAACGAGAAATGATGATGGCAGCGGTTACACTCTCGAAATTAAGCCGATGATGGAAAATTTCCCTACTGGCGATGATGAAGCTGACGTTATTCGTATCAATCAAGAGCTAGAAAAAGCTATATTGTACAAACCTGAGCAGTATATGTGGTTACACCGACGCTTTAAAACCAGACCTAATGAAGATGATCCCTCACTGTATAAATAATATCAGGCTAAAAATCATCAACATTGTATAAATAATAACTTTTCAGTATGGTATATACTTATTGTAGTTACATCATACTGGAATTTTCCAGTGGCCTAATAAGAAAGAAAGCACTCTATGAATTTTTGGTTACGTAACATTATTTTTGGCTCGATTTTAATTGTTTTAGCTTTTCTATTATTTGATAACCAAGAAGAGCTTTTCTCTGCTTTAAATGAAGAAAGTACAGTAACAGAACAAGTCACTGTCATTGACCCTTCAGATAAAGCGACAATAACAAAAGATATTCCTCGTCCAATAAAAAAAAGTAACAATGCAGCTGCTGATGGCTTATCTCGTTTTTACGCTAATTTACATGGCAATGATGACAGTTCTGGTCCGAAGATCCGTAATAACATCGTTTACTTACAAGATCCAAAAGGCGATATTGTTAAACTACTGGAAGCGCGTCGCATGGTCACACGCCCATTACGAAAGAACTGGCGTGGTACCAATGAAAACCACCCTTTTCGTTTAGGTGAAACGCTGTTTCAAAAACTATCAGAATACGCAAACGATGAAGGCTTAGAAGTGATTTGGTGGCTAAATAGAGATTTTTTAGTTAAAGACCCTTTTCGCATCAATGAAGAAATAGTTCAAACAGCTTATCAAGTGGGTAAAGCTGTTGAAGGACACTTTCCAGAAGGCATTAACGTTTATTTTTGTCATCAACAGCGCGCACTCGTACTGATTGATTTGAATATACCTTACCTTGATGAAGAGTGCATTTTACTCCCCGTAAAAGCTCAAAGACGATAAGCACCTCTTTGATCTATGATTACCCTGTCATTATTTAGCAAGGTTTTTCATATAAGGATTGGCAAATAGCGTTGACATTTTCAGCGATATCCTGGAAATCCACCTTGGTTAATAATTGTTGCTCATTTTTCAATGTGGCGTGATGGCCATAATCACGTAAAGTGCAATAACTGATCGTTAACTGCTTTTGCTGCTCGATACTTATAACACCGAAGTGCTGAAGTGCTTTAAGCAAATGAAAATTATCAGAATACTTACATAAATCAGGGTATTTCGAGCTTTCACTAAGTACCAGAAACTGCACTAAAAACTCAATATCAACTAATCCACCTTGTCCTTGTTTAATATCAGTGTTATCAGATGTTGACTTGTCTAAATGGGTACGCATTTTTTTTCGCATTTTTAACACGTCAGTACTGACACTTGCCCGTTCACGTACACGAGTCAGGATCTCTTTCCTTATCGTTGTAAACTTGTTTGCTAACTCAGGATAGCCAAAAACAGTTCGAGCCCTTACTAAAGCTTGGTGCTCCCATGTCCATGCATCATCTCGTTGGTATTGTGCAAAGGTATCAATATGTATAACCAGTAAACCAGAGTTTCCTGATGGGCGGAGTCGCATGTCTAACTCATATAAAATACCACTCGCCATACGCGTGTTAAAAATATGCATGATCCGTTGTGCGAGTTTCATATAAAATTGCGAAGCGGGTATTTGCTTTAAACCATTAGTCACTTCATCACTTTGGCTATTATGAAGAAAAACCAAATCTAAATCGGAACTATAACCTAATTCTATTCCCCCCATTTTGCCATAACCAATCGCAGAAAACCCCCTATGGTCCTGGCCAACCGTTGATGATGGCACACCAAAACGTTGTGCTATTTGTTGCCAAGCCAAATGTATAACTTCTTCAATAATAGCTTCGGCAAGTGCCGTTAAATGATCGCTAACCTTAGTTACAGGTAGTATTCCACAAATATCTCCGGTAGCAATACGTAAGTGTTGTGCTTGTTTAAATTGGCGTAATCTGTCCATTTGCGCTTCTTGATCATCTTCAGGTATGCGCAACATGGCTTGTCGTAAATCAGCTGAGTAACTGCTGAGTTCAGGAGGATTATTTAATAATTTAGGATCAATTAATTCATCTAATAATATCGGATATTTAGCAATATGCTCTGCTATCCAGCTACTTTGATGGCACAACTTAATCAGGTGTTTTAACGCTCCTTCATTTTCAAACAATAATTCAATATAAGCGGTACGCGTTGAAATTTTATTAAAGATGATGAGCACACGTTCTAGTGTGAAATGCCCGCTATGTTCTTGTTGTATGTGCCACATTAAAACAGGTACTAGTTTGTCGAGTACAGCACGCCCTCGATGTCCAATACTGCGTTTTTCCATGTCTGCTCTAAATTCACTGAGCAGCGCCCATATTTTTTTAGCATCAACAAAAACACTGACTTGTTCTATCCAAGCAATACTTTCTTCATCTGACCATTGACTGTCCCACAAGGCAGTCCAATGTTGATCTTTCGCTTGATGATTAGGGCTTTCTTCACCAATGAGTGCGCAAAATTCAAGGTGAACGCCATTCATTTGCAGTGTTAAATATTCAAGAAAATCTGACCACGTTTCACATTTATCATGATGAAGTGCCCATATTAACCGCGCTTGGTCGAGATCGTTATCGGGTAATGTCTGTGTTTGTTGGTCATTTAGCGCTTGAATAATATTCTCTACTCGCCGTAAAAAACAATAGGCATTGGTGAGTACCGCTTCATTCTCTGCGGTAATTTCTTCTTTCTCAACTAAAATAGGCAGCACAGTTAGTAAACGTCGGTGTTGTAATTCTTTTATACGTCCACCACGGATCAGTTGAAAAACTTGTACTATAAATTCAACTTCTCGGATACCACCAGCACCTAGCTTTATATTGTTCTTTAACTGCTTACGACGTACTTCTTGGGCAATCATCATTTTCATACGTCGTAAGCTATCTATTACGCTAAAATCAATATATCGACGATAGACAAAAGGACGCAGTAAGGTTGAAAGTTGATCATGATATATTCCTTGCCCAATGAGGCGCGCCTTTAGCATGGCATAACGCTCCCAATCACGCCCTTGCTCTTGATAATAAGATTCCATCGCATTAAAAGTTAAAACGAGTGGACCACTTTCACCAAATGGACGTAATCGCATATCAACCCGATAAACAAAACCATCAGCTGTTTTTTGATGCAAAGACGTAATTAATTTCTGGCCTAAACGGATAAAAAATTGTTGATTATCAAGACTTCGCCTAGCACCTTGCGTTTCACCCATTTCAGGGTAAGTAAAAATAAGGTCGATATCAGATGAAAAATTTAACTCGCGCCCGCCAAGTTTTCCCATGCCGTATACAAGTAGTTGTTGAACCTCTCCACTTTGACTTGTCGGTATTCCCCACTTTTCTTGGCAAAATAACGTTAACCAATTTAACGACGCTAAAATAAGCTGGTCAGCAAGTTCAGATAAACGCTCTAACGACAAGGTTAATTCAAGTTCAAAGAGCAAATCAGCAACCGCGATATTCACCATTTCTTGTAGACGAAACTGTCGTAAAACCTTATGTAACTGGTCTTCACTTTCACAAGGCGTTATCAGCTTAGCAAGCATTTGTTGATAATTTGGACAATCAGTTTGGTAAACCCGCTCACTTGAAAATAATGACACCACAATTTCAGGACACTGCAATGCACTGTTTAAGATAAAATCGCTAGCCATTAAAGCGTGTTGAAAATCTGCTAATTGCTGTTCAGACAAATGTGCGGTTGCACCGGGGTATTGCTGATTAAATAATTGAGTACTTTTTTGCTTTTGAAGAGAAAGAAGCGCTGACAAGTTAGTTGATTTATTCATTTAATAGCCACTTTATTGACGATGCAAAGGATAAGGAAAAATAATACCGAATGAAATCACGAATCAATAGACATATTATGTCTTTAATGCTATTAATATCGGGTTATTATATACTCTTACCAATTCAAGGTGCAGGTTTTAGCAAATTGAAAAAGGGAACAGATATACATAACAAATTCGTACTCAAACCACCTGAGTATATATTTACCATAGCATTTTTGAGGACACTATGGCAGGAATGCAGCACATCAAATACGCTTTTTTAAGCTTGGTTATTTTCTTAGTCGGTTGCTCTGATCCCTTTGAAGAAAAAATTAACCAACAAACGCCGATCACTGAACTTCGCATTCAACAATTAGCCGACGCTTTAACCAGTGGTCAGGTACGTAATGCCAGTTTAATCCATCAATACGCTGAAAAACTAAAACAGCAAAAACCTCATCTTACACAATTAATTGATCAATTTGACAAAGATGCAACAACAAAAGGTCCAATGTATTTGTCGTTGCTCGACCGACTAGCAACCGTTAAAAATCAACCAAATATGTTTGCCAGTAAAGAAGATATGTTCAATGAGCTGGTTAATATCTATCTTGCCGCCGATCCGATACTTTATTCAGATGCTTTAAGCGATCCACTGAATGTACTTGCTGATATGTCTGATGGTGTCTTACCACGAGTCAATTCATTATCTAAAGCCCAAAGCAAACAAGCCAATAACGCTCAAGATTTTGGTACAGGTGAACAACTAATTGGTAACCCAAGTTACGGTAGTTGGACGCAAGGCAGTAATGGTATGTCTTTTTGGGCATGGTATGGCATGTATTCCATGATGGGCGATGTATTTGGCTCTCGTCGTACTTCATATAACGATTGGGGACGGTCAAGGAATTACAGCTATTATAATGATTATGGTCGCACTCGGTATAGTTCGCCAAGCCAGTTGAAAAAACAGAATGATTTAGATACGCGTACGAAGAAGTCATTCCAAAGTCGCGGACAAAAATACAATAGCACTTACAGTAAAAGTAGAACGGGTTCATCTAGTCTTTCCAGACAAAGTAGCACTGCACAAACAAGTGCCAAGCGTTTTAGCACAAACAGTATCAACAAAAGTTCATATGCAAAAAAATCTAGCTACTCAAAAAACTCAAGCTTTAGAAACAGCAAAAGCACGACATCTCGCAGTTTTAGACGCGGCAAATAACGGGTAGGATATAGGAATTAACATGAATAAATTTTTTGAAATTACAGCCTTAAATCAAGATCTATTAATTTACTTAGTTATTGATATTTCCATCGCGATTGTTTTACTAGGCGCCATGCGCTTTATTTCAGGCTTATCCGCTAAAGTTAACTCAACGCAAGAGCTCGCACAAAAAGACAATTTTGCTTTTGGCATAAGTGTCGCGGGTAGTGTTGCCGCTTTAGGTATTGTACTTACGGGCGCAATCAGTGGTGAAAATGCGCCAAGCTACTGGATGGAATTTGTTGGCATGTTGGCTTATGGCACGTTAGGCTTAATATTGATAAAAATTGGACGTGTTATACATGACAAGTTATCGCTACAACATATCAATAAAACTGAAGAAATTTTAAAGCAAAACTTAACTATTGGTATAGTTGATGCCGCAGGCGCAATTGCGACCGCGATTATTATCCGCGCCGTTTTATTGTGGGTACATGGTTTAGATGTAGATACATTTATTGCCATTATTGCCGGTTTTATTATTTCTCAAGCTATCTTGTTATTGGTTACTCGTTTAAAAGAACGCCAGTATGCAAAAAATAATCAAGGTGATTGCCTACAAGAAGCTTTTTCACAAGGACAAACCGCCATTGCTATCCGCTATGCGGGTCAGCTAATAAGTACCGCCTTAGCCGTTACTGCAGCGAGTCACTTTCTCACGTACTCACCTGATACCTTATTTACGAATTTAGTCTCTTGGTTTGTATTTGCAATTGTAATGACGTTGCTCGTAGCTGCTTTAACTGCTATTGCCAAACGTATCGTGCTTTGGGGTATCAACTTAGTTGAAGAAGTTGATCAACAGCAAAACATTGGTGTTGCTTGTGTTGAAATGGCAACCAGTATTTCAATTGCACTTATTCTTACGGCCTTAATGGCTTAATCTTTATTTATTCAATAACTAAAAAGCTTTAAGAGCATAAGCTCTTAAAGCTTTTTTATGTTCAGGATGAACGGTATGTCGTAATGCCATGGATGGCAAAGAACGACGATGTTCAGGATGGCCTTTCTCATACATCCTGTTTTTCAAGTCATTAGTGCCCCCCCAGCACGTAAACGTTAAGCCGCGATCACAAAAAAGTGAAAGAGCGAGAAATTATATTAATATGAATAAAAAACAATTATTTTGGAACGACACACTGCTTATTCTAACCATGGCTGTTTTAGCTGGTTGTGGCTTAATTTATGAATACCTTTTATCTCATTATGCTGGACGTGTTCTAGGCACTATGGAGAGCACAATTTATGCGATGATTGGTTTGATGATCGTAGCCATGGGGATCGGTGCTTTTGCCGCACGAGGCATTAATTGTGCATTCAAAGGTTTTGTCTGGCTAGAACTGATTATTGCTTTTTTAGGTTGCAGTTCAATTTTGATTATTGGTGGGTTAATAGCGTTAACTCAAACATTCCCACAAGTATTAGCAGACACCTTTAATTTACCCCCCGACTCGCTTCCCCAAGGTGGTTTTTTTAAACAACTTTCGCAGATCGCTTTTAATAGCCCCTATTTTTTTGGCTTTATATTAGGATTTTTCATTGGTATGGAAATCCCATTAATTGCACGCATTAGAGAGTCAATCCACCAAAAACATTTAAAAAATAATTTAGGGACTATTTATGGTGCTGACTATGTGGGGGCTGGAATCGGCGCTGCAGTATGGGTTATTTTTCTTTTATCTATTGATATCAGCAAAGCCAGTGCGTTAACTGCCGCGTTAAATCTTATTGTGGGTGGCGTTTTCATCTTTCATTTTTGGGAAAAACTGACCTGGCGAAAAACCTTAGTAACACTCCATATTATTTTACTCCTTGCAATTGGTATTATTTATCACTCGGGTAATAGCTGGCTAAACCAAATGAGCAACCTACTCTATTTAGATAACGTTGTTTACACAGATAAAACTCGCTATCAGCAACTTACCTTTACTCAACGCCATATGGGCACTGAACAGCCGAGTGTGATAAATTTTTATCTTAATGGCCGTTTACAGTTTTCATCTTCCGATGAATATATTTATCACAGTTATTTAGTTAATCCGGTTATGGCCGGTTCAGCAAGACACGATAATATATTAATTATTGGTGGTGGCGACGGATTAGCATTACGTGATGTCCTGAAATGGTCACCCAAAAAAGTGACATTAATTGATTTAGATGCCGAATTAATGCAGATATTTATAAACCCTGCTGAAAAATTAAAACCAGCGTTAGCCGCTCAACTTAACCTATTAACACAAAAAAGCTTACAAGATCCCCGTGTAACTATTCTCAATGAAGATGCTTTTTTAGCGATTGATCAGTTATTAAAACAACAGAAAACCTTCGATAGCATCATTGTTGACTTGCCTGATCCTAGCCACCCAGATTTAAATAAACTTTACTCGGTGAATTTTTATGCACGTTTACAACAGTTACTCGCGGGTGACGGCTTGATCGGCATACAATCAGCGAGCCCTTATCACGCCAAAGACGCTTTTATTGCTATTGGAAAAACCGTACGCGCTGCAAAATTCGCTCATGTTGAGCAATATCACGATAACGTGCCAAGCTTTGGTGAATGGGGCTGGACAATAGCCTCAAAACGCGGAGCTAGTCCTCTTAATCGTTTAAAGTCTCTAGAAAGTCTTCCTATTGAACATCACTGGTTAAGCCTACCGATGATTATTAATTCTTTTGAGTTTTCAAAAAGCTTTTATAAAAACCAAGCTGATGTGCCTATTAACTATTTAGGTAGCCATAGTATTTATCAATTACACCAAAAGGCATGGCGAGATCAACAAGGTTTAAACAACGCATATTTACAAGAATGATAAAGAAATAGAAAATAATGCAAATTGACGCTTGACATATTATGTCAAACTGCTAAATTTACCTCAACGACATAATATGTCTGAGAGATATTAACTTTTAGATTTATTAACGAAGAAAAACAGACTAAGGAATCACATGAACATTCATAAAATTGCTGATCACTTAAATAGCTTAGCAGACAACTCTGAAACCGGGATGGTTTTCGATTGCCAGCCTATTTCAGGCGAAGTTGACGTTTTACAGATCACTGTTATCGACCGTGAAGAATTACCTATTTTTGTTTCTGTAACCGATGACCAAATACTGTGTATTACCTACTTATGGGGCGAAGAAGAAGTTAAACCCGATTGCCTCCAAGATATGCACGTTAGCATGTTAGAAATGAATATACCGATGCCATTATCATCATTTTCAAAAATTGGTGAGAAATACGTCATCTTTGGTGCCCTTTCTATTAATTCATCATTTCATGACATCGAGCATGAGTTAGGCGTTTTAAATAATAACGCAATGGAAATTATAGATGACATGGGCGAGTACCTAATTTAATTAACCACCCTAAGGAAAAAACTATGAGTATTTTTAAAAAGATAATGACCGCAATTCGAGGTGGCGCTTCAGAAGTTGGAGAATCAATTGTTGATTCAAATGCTACCCGTATTTTTGAACAAGAAATTCGTGATTCAGAGAATCACTTAACAAAAGCTAAACGCGACCTTACAGGTGTCATGGCTCAACAAATGTCATCAAGCCGTGAAGTTGACCGCTTAAAACGTGAAGTGGTTGAACATGAAGGTTATGCGGTTCAAGCCTTAGAAAAAGGTGATGAAACATTAGCGTTGGCTGTAGCTGAAAAAATTTCTACCTTAGAAAATGATCTCGCATCACAGCAGCAAGCGCTTGATAGCTTTTCAGGTAGTGCCAATCGCTTAAAAGAATTAGTGAAAAAGAGTGAACGTCAGGTTGGTGAATATAAACGTCAACTTTCGATGGTTAAAACCACTGAGAGTGTACAAAAAGCAACGTCAGCAATCACTGATAATTTTTCATCAAGCAACTCTAAGTTATTAAATGCTAAAGATTCTTTAGAGCGCATTAAAGCAAAGCAACAAAAATTTGATGATCAAATGAAGGCTGCAGAAGTCCTTGAGTCTGAAAATTCAGATAATTCATTAGCCGCACAACTTAAGCAAGCTGGTATTGGTGGTACGGATAATAGTGCAAACTCAGTATTAGACCGTTTAAAAGCGAAACAAAAGTAATATGTGCCCGCTAGTGAGCCATTATTGGCTTACTAGCACCGTTTTAACCGCCTAGATGTTATCCTCCCAACAACTAGGCGGATTTTTGGGATCTGAATATGAGCTTTCTAAAACGACTATTTAATAAGAAAGAAGACGAACGCCAAGTTAACTCAGCTGAAGAGTTAAAGATTAAAGATATTATCGTACTTACCGATAGTTTCGCGTTACCTGAATCGTTACGAACACAACAGTTTCAAGTTTCAGCTATCAACTGTTACGAGTTTGAGAATAAGACAGAGACTGAATGGGTATTGCAGGGTGAAAACAACCTTGAACTTTACTTAACCATCGAAAATGACGATCAAACTTACCTTAAATTTGCCCTTAAAATTCAGCATGAAGATATCGAGTCTCTCTTTGATCTAGATGAATTTGCAACAATATTTGATGAGCCAGGACAAGCATTTCTTGAGAGAAAGTCTGATTCGTCATTAACTTCAGGCTGGAGTAGTTCACAATACCAGCAACGCGTTTTTGCAAAAGTAGGTTACTTTCATCGTAAAGATAATCGCACTGAAAGCTTAAGCGCATATGAAGGTAATGAAGCCGGTGAGCAATTTGAACTTTATAGTTTACTTGATGAAGAACAATCACGCGGTATTGACATTGAAGTATGGCAAGATGGTGAAACCGATCTATTTATCACATTATATCGTCCAACTTCTGATATTATTGATATTTTTCCAGGGAGCTAAATTGTGAGCAGAATATTACCTGAAAAATGGCAATCTTCAATACAAGCAGTCAAAGCTGTGCAAGTGGCTTTTGACATGGATGAAAAAATTCAATTAGCGATCCGTACTCAAGCACTACATGCTGGCTTGAGTCCATCTGATCAAATTCGTGATATTTTAGGTCTGCCAACAAATAAAAGACCTAAGCGACCTCGTTTAACGGTAAGCTTAGGACACGATGATTACAAAATATTAGCGTTAAAATATAATCTATCTCCAGAACAACAACTTGAAATAAAGCGTAAATTAATGGATGATTTAATTTTACACGTTACACAATGCAGTGAATAGTAAGCGCTATTGCACAACAGCGAATTTATAAAAATTATGATGATTACCCATAGACTTAAACATTACACTATCGATGAATTTGGTATTAAGAATTACAAGTCTCGATATATTTTGATCTTAACAATTTTTACCTTGTATTTGATCATGGCAGGGGCTGCACAGCTTTTACTGCATTTTGAATTGCCCGCTCCAACAGCAAATATTAAAACCTATAACGATGCCTTTTGGGCGCTTCAAATGAGCTCTAGCACTATAGGTTTTGGTGATTATTACCCTGTAACAACCTCGGGTAGAGTCGTTGTTATGTGCATGTTTTATATTGGGGTAGGATTAATGAGTTTTATTGGCGCACAATTTATTAATCGTTTTTTTGGTTTTTCTAACACTAACGTTAAAAATAGAGAATTACGCAGACAAAATAAAGAAATATTAGATCATAATAAACAACTCGAAATAAAAATTGATTTATTAGTCAGTAAGATTGAAGAAGTTATTGACAAATCAGCTAAGTAAATCATAGAAAAATGTTCTATAAATAGAGATAAGTTACAATTTTAAATTTTTGTACCATAATTTTTGTGCCATACTGTCCTACAAACATGATAATAAAGGGAGAACACTATGTTAATCAGAAATATTGCTCTAGCAGCACTCGTAATGACAGTAACAGGTTGTGCTAACACCGACGCTTTAGAAGCAAGTGTAAGTAGCCTAAACCAAAAGGTTGATACACTAACAAATAAAGTTAATGCATTGACTGATGAAGTTGCCGACGTAAAAAGCCAACAAAAAATGACTAAAGCAACAATAGAAGATGTTAAATCATCTGTTGATAATGCTAATGAACGCATGGATAACATTGCTTCTAGTTATAAAAAATAATAGATAGACGGTTTACTTACTTAATAAACACGAGTTTGATTATGTCATCCTCGTGTTTTTTATGCCTGAAGGAATGTAGGTATTTATGTTTTTCTGAAAAAAACCATCTTGAACATCGTCGTTCCTTGCCATCTCGGTAACTGCTCCTGCGTTACTCTACTTCCTTCATCCTTGAAGTCACAGCATCACGACATACCGTTGACGTGCAAGGATGCACTAATGCCTTGAAAGACAGGATGTCTGAGAAAGGCCATCCTGAACATAAAAAAACCAGTGCTTTGCAGTCACTGGTTTTTATATTTAATAATTAACACCGGTCAATAACAAGTGTTGACCCACATTAACTTTAGCCAAAAATGGCGCGCATTAAACCTATAGCTTGTTCAACACTTTTACCATTCTTTACCTGAATAATAATTGAGTCACGTTTACCTAATAGGTAGGTTGGCAGGTCTTCTGAAGTAAGCGCTTTATCTACCAAAATTTCAGCTGACTCTTTGCTACGTTTTTTAGGTGCAGCTTTTGACTTAGTTTTCGCTTTATTAAGCATTTTATCACGCAAACGAATATAGTTTGAGTTTGGCGCTAAGTCAGCATCAGCAAATAAAAATAAATCGATGAGTACAGCACGATTTTTCCATAACGTCTGCTCACGTTTACTTTTACTCTCTGGCGTTTCGCTTTCGTTATTTTCTGATTCACTTGCTTCGCTATCACTTGCAACACGAGTTTCTTCAACAATTTCTGGTTGTGCTTGATGCCACCATGCAAAAGTACGCATAGTGCCAATCATGTCATGCCAGTATGAAGAAAAATCAGTGTTTTTTAGTTTAGCAATTGATAATCCTTGGCAAAGAATATCAATTTTATTATTATTTAATGCAATAAATTGATCCGGTCGGCGCATTGCTAACAAGCGTGTTGCTACCGCTAACGGTGCTTTTTCACCCTGAGATTTAACCTGTGTATATTCTTTAAAGATTTGTTGGAAGTCATTAACAAAACTTTGATAATCAGCATGATTTACATCTCCTGTTAAAGGGATATGCGCTAATGCAGCATCAAATTTCTCTGGTGATTGCTCAAGTAAGGTATGAAAAACCTTGGCGCCTTTAGTACCAGCAAACCATTCAACATCAAAATTATAAATACTGTAGTCGTGCTGAGTAGTGTGCTTACCAGAAAAAGCGAGTCGGTCTTCAACAATTAAGTCTGCTAAAGGTTGTTGGCGAATTTCATCAAGATAGTTAAGCAAACGTAATCGTTCGTCTAGAGCATGTATGCTACTTTGCTGTTCAATAAAGTCAGCAAATATTGTCCAAGGAGCAATTCTAGCCATTTTAAACTGGCTAAGCGTTATCCCGGCTTCAAGAATATCTTGTAGTTTTTTAAGCGGTAAAAGTTGCTCATCTTCTAAAAGATCCTTATTAAGTTCTTCACGACAAAGACGGTTTAACTCGCCACACCAACCTAGAAAATCTTCTGGACGATGTGTCACTTTAACCGCCATTAAATTTAAGCTCAGCGGCGTGATATATTTAAGGGCATTTTGATAAACCTGATTTTCAGCATCAGACAAGGGCATTTTAACAGGTGAAGATAACAACTTTCTCATGAAACTATATAAACTCCAGTATAAGGAATTATGACTAGTCATACAGTTAAGTATCGACTAGAAATAATATAAAAAAAATCGCGAAATTTACGCGGTTTAATTAAGGCATTGCAATTGATAATACCGATTATAGCAAATGGGGAGTGTTTTGTTGATTTAATCTGCGAAAAAAAACGCTAGCTAACTTTAATCTTTATGCAGAGAGGTAAATTCTTATGTATCGACTACACCCAACTTATAATTAGCATCGATTAAGCATAGCGTGTAGTTAAGCGGAGCGGTTAAAAGTCACGTGTAATTATTAATTTCAACGACACTTTATTATAAGTTATTATTCTGTTAACTTAAGTACGGAGTTATTCGTAGTTAAGTTATCCCGTGGCATGACGAGATAAAAAATATACCCGAATGTTAAGGATGACAAATGCATCGCATAAAAATAATTTTACTTTTGATATTATCTTTTGTTTTTTCAGCCTGTTCAACTACATCTATAGATGGCTCAAAATCTGCTCTTAAACAACACATCAATATCCCTATTAATTACAATTTATTTGAACAAAAAAAAATAGCACCATTAAATGAGCAAGAACTGTTTTACCTAACGCAAGACCAACAAAAAAAGGTAAAAATAGATTTTGAGAAAAAAGTAGCTATGGGCTATGAACCTCACCAAGCACTCTATCAGATACTTACCGAGAATATGGCCAATTTCACCTATTATGGTGAAACATATAATGCCACTACCGCAATGCGTCTTAATAAAGGGAATTGTATGAGTTTGGCTATTTTAACGACTGCTTATGCTAAGCTGTTGGGGTTGGATTTCTCATATCGTAACGTTTATACCTTACCTATTTATTCTAAAAAAGAAGATGTTATTTTATCCTCTTCGCATGTACAAACAGTAATTTATGATCCCTCTTTTGTTGCTGATGATAACTTTTTCTATTTTTCTCCCCCCGGTATAGCCATTGATTACTTCCCAAGTAAAAATAATCGCAGAAAAGGAACGTTTTCTTATAATACCTTTGTAGCGATGTATTATAAGAATATTGCTGCTGACGCTTTAGCTGATAAAGATTTAGCGAAATCCTTTATGTATGCTAATACCGCCTATAAATATGATACTAAAAATATCGAAACAATTAATTTATTAGCCGTTATTCACCGTAGGGCTGGTGATGTGAAAACGGCAGAAGCAATCTACAAAATAGGTCTAGATCGAGGAAAACCAAACATAGCACTATTAAGTAATTATATTATGCTACTTAAGTCTCAACAGCGAATGGAAGAAGTGAGTTTTCTGCAAAGTAAGATGGAAGAATTAGACGATCCTAACCCCTATAAATCGTTAACTCAGGCTTATATCGCAACAAAAAATAATGATATTGAACAAGCAGAAAGACACTTTAAAAAAGCATTGAAGAAAGCGCCCTATTTAAACCAAGCCTATATGGGGCTATACCGTATTTATATAAAGCAACAAAAAATGGAGATGGCCCAAACTATGTTAGTTAAAGCACTAGAGTGGACCTATGAGCTTGATGAAAAAAAGCTCTATAAGCAGAAGCTCTATAATATTAACCAAAGTATTGCTGGAAATATCTAAACGGTAATATTGGTATATATCGAGTGTAGTTGATAATTTATCGTATCAACCTTTAGGAAGCGATATGACAGCTTCAACCCCGGCGACATTCTCTCTGTTTTTTAACGATAAAAGTCCATCATGGTTAAATAATATTTGTTTGCATAACGTTAAGCCAATACCACTGCCTTGTGGTTTTGTCGTATAAAAAGGAACAAATAAGTTATTTTTGTTAGCTATCCCGCTACCTGAATCACAGACGTGAATGTGAAAATATTTATCATCCATGTGACAAAACACTTCAATAATTTTGTCTGTGCTACGAATTCTCTGCATGGCTTCTTTGGCGTTTTTAAAGACATTGATAAAGACTTGCTCAAGCTGAGCTTTATCTGCGTAAATATTTACCTGTTCTAAATCAATAGAATTATCTGGAAATAGAATACGACAATCACTAAAGAGCGCAATACAATGGCTAATAAAGCCTTGCAGGGCAAATCTACTTTTATTGGGTTCAGGCAAGTGAGAAAGCTGACTATAGCTGGCAATAAAGGAACTAAGCGAACTTGCTCGTTCGTTAATAATATCAACCCCCGTTAATAAAGACTCTCGATTTAAGGCTTTCTGCCCGTCTTGTAAATTAGAACTTATCGATTGGCTAATACTAGAGATAGGTGTTAAAGAATTGTTCATTTCATGACTTAAAACACGCAATAAACTTTGCCAAGATTTTCGTTCTTTTTCTAATAATAATCGTTGTGCTGAGGTGATTAAAAAGAGTTGATGTTGCTTGCCTTCACTTAAAAAGTATTCTTTAAAAAGGAAGTGTTCACCACTAAGCTGAGGTTGTTCAAAATCAATAATACCGCTTTTTGCTTCACTAATAACTTTCCCTATCACTAGGCTTGTCAGCAATAAATGAGCGTGTTGAGACATATCTATTTGTAATAATTTTTGGGCCGAATCATTTGCCAATACAATCCGACCTTGTTCATCAACCGCTAAAACCATTGCATCCATTTGTTGCATTATTCGCTCAAGCAACTGTCGGCTCTCTTTCGCTTCAATTTTACTTAATGCCAGTGTGTCTGCGAGGTTATTAACGAGAGTGAGTAGCTCTTGAAAAGCCTTATTTTCTTGCTCTCGGCCACGTAAACTATAATCGCCATCAATCATTGATTCCAGAATATTAGCCAAAGTTCTTATTTGTTGCTGAGAACGTTGCTCAGAAATGACAACAATAAAAACAGCAATTAACGCCAAAACAATAAGTATAAAAGCAATTAAATAAGCAGACACATTGGCTATATAAAGTGCTACGGTGGTTATAAGCAAACAAGGCAAGCACAAAAACAGAGCTAACAAGCTATGATCATTTTTTTGTTTTCGTTGTCGATTAGTCAAGGCCATGTTTACTCATGCGACGATAAAAGCCACTGCGGCTTAATCCTAAAGATTTGGCCGTTTCTGTGGCGTTACCTCTATGGTGTTTCAAACGGCTGATCAGCGATATCTTTTCTATTTCATCTAAAGATAATAACGAATGATTAGCGAGTTTATCACCTCTATTCTCATCAAGTTCGCTTGCTGAATGATGAATATTCTCAAGTAATAAATCTCGTCCACCTATCACCGTTTTTTTACAGGTAAAAAGCAGTTTTTCCATAAGATGGCTTAGCTCACGAATATTACCCGGCCAAGTATACTGTTGTAACTTATTAACAGCATCCGATGATAACTCAGGGGCGACAATATTATATTTAGCACTAAAGCGTTGTAAAAAATAATGGGCTAAAGGCTCAATATCTTCAATACGCTCGTGCAATGAAGGTATACGTAATTGAATGGTATTTAAACGGTAAAATAAATCTTGTCTAAATTGCTGTTCACTAATAGCTTTTGCCAAATCACAGTTGGTGGCTGAAATAATACGTACATCCGCGCTCAGTGATTTACTACTTCCGACCACTTCAAATTTTTTCTCCTCTAATACTCTTAACAACTTAGCTTGTTGAGCCATTGGGATATTGGCAAGTTCATCCAGAAATAACGTGCCTTGCTCTGCCATTTCAAAACGGCCAACCCTATTTTCTTTAGCGTCTGTAAATGCCCCTTTTAAGTGACCAAACATTTCGCTTTCAAATAAGCTTTCTGGAATAGCGCCCATATTTACCGGAACGAAAGAATTTTCAGCTCGCGATGACTGTTGATGCACATAAGAAGCAAGCATACTTTTACCCGTGCCATTGTCACCGGTAAGTAAAATGCTCATATCACTTTTAGCGAGTTCTTCTAATGACGATAAGAGTGTTTTCATTACGGGTGATTGCGCAATAATGCCATTATTTTTAGGAAACGATTGTGAGCGGAGTAACTTGTTTTCTTGATTGAGTCGGTTGAGCTTTTTATCGATACTGGCTAATTTCAATTGCGTATTAATCGCGCTGAGCATGCGTTCATTATTCCATGGTTTCTGGATAAAATCTTTTGCGCCAGCCCGCATAGCATCAACCGCGATATCAATAGTTGCCCAGCCGGTCATAACAATAATAGGCAGAGTTTCGTCAAACTGTTGAATAGCCTCAACTAACTGTAACCCTTCACTACCAGAGGTTGTATCTTGCTGAAAATTCATGTCAATTAAAACGAGATCTACATTTTCACGCTTTAAATTTTCCAAAACAGCTTCAGGCGTGGTCATCGCTAAAATATCAAAATTCTCTTCTGACAACATATATTTTAAGCTGGCAATAATATTGAGGTCATCATCAGCAATTAAGATTTTATTATTTTTCACAGTATTATAGTTACACCATTGATTAATATTACTCTATCGCCCTAACATTAAGGGCGATAGCTTTTCTTCCTTCGTCTTATTCGTATCGAAGAGCTGAGCTTGGTTCCATTTTAACGGCTCTGCGCGTTGGTGCATATATCGCTAACATTACAATAGCAGACAATCCGATAACTACCGTTACTGCAAGAACCACATATAAATACGTTGGGAATATACCTTCCGACATTTTATTAAAACCAAAGGCAATTAATACAAAAATGATTAAGGCTAAACCTAATCCTTTAATTAATTGTTTCGCACCTTGTTTCATAAACATATTCACAATACTTTTATCGGTAGCACCCACTGCGCGTCTAATACCAACTTCATGAGTACGTTGTGCCACCGAATTAGCGGTTAAACCATAAATGCCAACCAGTGCTAACATTAGAGCAAAGAAGCCTGTACCAAAAGTGATATTAGACGTTAATTGCATTACATCACGCATCATACCTCTATTTTTCTCTGCCGGTTCAACCGCATAAAAGAGATCAATATTTCGATCTATTTTATACAAGGCTTGATAAAATATTTCTTCACTATTAATTAATTCGCCTTCTATTAGATAAAAAAAGTTTTGAAAAGCCGTCATAAATTGTAAACCTGAAGTATAAACTTCATCGGCGCTATCAAGCTTACCGAGCATGGTTTTAGGATTCATGCGATTTGTTACAACGCCCACTATAAATAGTTTTTCGTTTTTTTCATCTATCTTAAGTTGAAAGCTTTTACCAATGACAGATTCCCCAGGCCAGTATCGACTCGCCATTGACTGACTAATCAAAGCGACTTTACGATTACCTTTTTTGTCTTGATGGTTTAAGAAACGCCCATCAACCAGGTTAACACCAATGGTATCTGTTTTCCCTATCACACTTAGCGTATCAACAGATGGCTTACTTTTTTCATCGGTGTAATCAACGCCTTCAAGTGTTAGGGGAAAGTTTCCAAGCCAATTGTTCATAACGACACCCGCAACGCGAGGGTGACTTTTGATGTCTGTCATTAAGTTTTGATAAAAAGCAATTTGCTGCTGTGGTTCTGCATACTTATTTTCAGGTAGGCTGAGCCTAGCTCTCATCACATTAGTGTAATCATCTCCCGTTTCTAAATTAACCAGTTTATTGGATATATACCCTGACATTGAACCAATAAGCATTAATATCGCGACAAGAAATACTTGAGTCGTCACTAAGAATCTTGATAAACGCCCTGCTTTTTTACCTTGTGCGCCACGAGTTCCATCACGTAATGTTGTATTAATGTCTTGATTGGCAGAGCGCCAAGCGGGTAAAAATGAGGATAAAAAAATTGTCACTATAGTAAAGGCGGCCGCCATTAATAGTGTTTCTTTGTCCATACCCCAACGCCACCAAAATACTAGCGTTTTGGAGTTCCATGAATGCAATATAATATCGGTGTAATGTAAAGCTGCACCTACAAGTAAAACCGATAAAACGCCACCTAATAAGGTAATAATAACGCCTTCCCACATTAACTGACTCACTAAACGAGTGTTTGATGCGCCTAATGCTGCTCGTATCGCGGTTTCTTTTTGACGTTCTATAGCCCGAGCAAGTAAAAGATTTCCAACATTAATACACGCAAGTAATAGGATCATTCCAGCGATCACATTTAAAAAGGTAAAAATCAACGTACCTTCACCTCCCATTTGCGCAAAAGGAAATGACCACAAACGTACTGACTTATCACCTTTTTCTAAATCGTATTGCGTAGCATTTTGTTGATAAATCGTATTAATTTGCTGGCTTAAGGCTTGTTCAGCTTTAGCTCTACTGATATCAGCTTTAATACGACCGTAAAGATGAACATGATTAGGATTGTTCGCTGTCTTTTTTATGAGTGATTGTTCTATCGGCAACCAAACATGACTCGAACCAGGAAAAAGATACCCTTGGGGCATAACACCAACAATTTCGGTAACAATATCATTCACAATAATGGTCTTACCAATAATGTCTTTGCTAGATGAATAATCACTCGCCCAAATCTGAGTGCTAATAACTGCAACTGGAGAAGCACCTACTTCTATATCTGCAGCTTGCAGTGTTCGACCTAGCGCCGCTTTTGTACCACTGAAATTAAAAAAGCCTTGGTCAACATAAGTCCCGTAAACATTCTTTCCACTATCTTCGAAAGACAATCTAAAGTCTTGTTTATCATAAATACCAAATTCACTGAGTACTGTTTGTTTTTCCTTTATCATAAAGAATTCATAGGAAGTCCATAACTGAAAATCACCATTAAATTCTGCATTAACCGACAGCATGCTTTCGCCGTTAGGTAAGTCTAAGTCTTTATGCATAGTTGAATACAAAAATGAAAAGGTGAATAAGCTGATGGAAAGCCCCCCAACAAGAACAGCTAAAGTCATCGCAGTGAACTTAGGCGACTTAAAAAGTAATCTAAAGGCATATTTGATATCGATAAATGTAGACATGTATCCTCCTAACCTACAACTAATGCAGGTGCAGGCATTGAATCTGCATTGTTTTTTATGTTGATATTATCGGCAATTAAACGGCCATCAAACATCTCTAAACAGCGGTCGGCTCTTTTTGCAGAAGAAGGATCGTGGGTCACCATACATATTGTCGCTCCTTCTTGATGCAATTTATCAAGTAAACTGAGTACTGCTTCAGCATTTCTTGAATCTAAATTACCGGTCGGTTCATCAGCAAGAATAATTGCGGGGTCGTTAACTAAAGCGCGAGCTACAGCGACTCGCTGTTGTTGACCACCAGAAAGCTGTGATGGGAAATGATCTTTTCGGTGAGACATTTCAACTTTTTCTAATACCTGCTGTACTTTGCCCTCTATTTCACTTTTTGATAAACCTTTTTGATACGTTAACGGTAGCATCACATTTTCAAAAACCGTCAAATCGGAAATTAAGTTAAATGACTGAAAGACAAAACCAATTTGTTCACTGCGAATTTTTGCTCGTTGATCTCTTGATAATGATGAAACATCAACACCATCTAGTTCATAAGTGCCATGGGTTGGAGAATCAAGTAAACCTAAAAGTGATAATAATGTAGATTTACCACACCCAGACTGTCCACTTAATGAAATATACTCACCCTTTTTAATCGTTAAATTAACCGTATCAATAGCGCGTGTTTCGATTTCTTCAGTCAAAAACTTTTTACTGATTTCTTTCAATTCGATTAATGTGCTCATTTTTATTTCCTTTAATTTGTCTGTTACTCTTATCTTCATAAATAATTATTATTAGTTAATCATCACTTCTTGATGCTCTTGCCAACTCGTTGTATCGGAAATAATAATTTCATCTCCGACGGCTAAACCAGAAAGTATTTGAATTTGGTTGACTGAACTCTGCCCTAACTTCACCTTTTGTTTTTGAGCAAATTTTTTATCATTAATCAATTTATATAAACCTGCATCACTATAACGAGGGGCAAATACCGGACGTTGGACATAAAGTGTATCCGCAATATCGCTTACCTCAATTAAGCCATCTACCGTTAAATCAGGTCGGGCATCATTGGGTAATTCACTATTTAGCTGCACATCAATTTGAACCATGCCCTTATTTACTGCCGGGTCAATACGAATAACTTTACCAAAAATTTTATTACTTCTCGTATCAACGACAACGGTTTGACCTAATGCAATATCACTCACTTTATTTTCTTGTACTTGAAGCTCAGCAAATAACGAACGTTGATCCGCAATCAAAGCCACACTACCACCGACTTGAACTTGCTCGCCTAACGCAAGAGAAATCTGTTGAACCACCCCATTGGTTGTCGCTTTTACGGCTAAAGCATCGACTTGATCTTTGATACGCTGATAGTTATTTTCAACTAAGCCCAATCGTGCTTGTTGAGCAGTTTTAGAGGCAAGTAAACTCGCTTTCATTTTTTCAACTTTTTGCTTTTGTGATAGCCAGTATTGATTTTGTTGCTTAACGGCCAATTGGCTATGCTGATAATCAAGCGCTGATACGGTGGCATTTTTTTGCGCGATTAATTGTGTTTCAGCATCAAGTTTTAACTTGCTGATTTGGTAGCTATAGTCAGCTTCAACGACTGAATTTTCTAAATCAAGTAATTGAGATTCAAGCGTAATATAAGCAGCATAATTTTCTGCTTTTTTTGCTTCAAATTCCCAACGGGCTTTTTCTAATTCACGGTGTAATTCAGGGTTAGAAAGTTGCATCAGCATCTGCCCTTTAATGACATGAGCGCCTGCTTTTACAAAGGCTTGTTCAACACGACCAGAAACTTGTGCTGAAACCCAACGAATATAGACAGGTTTTAAAACCCCTGTTGCGCGAACATTCACTTGAAAACGACCTTGTTCAACAACAGCGGTCACTAATTCATTTTGTTTAACAATAAAAGAAGCATCACCCATCACACTTTTTAATTTATACGTTGCAAAAGCTAACATCAGTACAACGGGTACATACCAGTACTTACGCCACAAAGGTATTATTTTTTTTTCTCGTTGGATATCCATACTCTGATGATTTCATTTTAGTAAATAATAATTAAGTAAGGTAGTACAAGGGACATGCCAACTTCAAATTAGATATAAGTAACTGTTATTTAATAACAAAAAAATCAGGCTAATTACTTCAGCATTAAACTGTGTCGAAAACGACACAAAGTAAAAGTTAAGATGTGGCATTTATGGAACAAGCTAAAACGCGATCCCATCAAAAAATAAATCCTACAGTGAATAGGCCTTAAATTTTTGGTATATTTACTCTTTTTATATAGATTTTTAATATTAACTCAAGCTGTTATCATAGAGTAAAGTTCAATTTATTAAGATAAGTAAAGTAGATGTCAATAAAACCCTTAGCGCGCGTTACGGTAGAACCAAAATCAACAGCCACATCATGTGTTATTTGGCTACATGGACTTGGCGATTCAGGCGATGGCTTTGCGCCAATTGTTCCTGTATTAAATTTACCAAAAAATCATGGTATTCGCTTTATTTTTCCACATGCACCAGAGCAGGCCGTAACGATTAACCAAGGCTATGTGATGCGTTCTTGGTACGATATTAAGAGTATGGATTTGCATAATCGTGCAGATATGGAAGGCGTATTAGCATCAGAAAAAGCGATTCATGTGTTGATTCAACAGCAAATTGATTCAGGTATCCCAGCTGATAAAATAGTACTCGCCGGTTTTAGCCAAGGTGGTGTGGTCAGTTTATTTACGGGACTAAGGTTTCCTCAAAAATTAGCCGGTATTTTAGCGCTATCGTGCTATTTACCTACCGCTGATAAATTACCTGATAACTGTCACACTGCTAATAAACAGACACCTATTTTACAAAACCATGGTGAGCAAGATGACGTAGTGCCAATAAGTTCAGGTGTTATGGCCAATAAGTTACTTATTGATGCTGGATATCATGCGACATGGCAAGCGTACCGTATGCCTCATAGTGTATTGCCAGAACAACTGAGCGACATTTCAGCTTGGCTAGTAAACACATTATTAAAATAATACTGTGGCTCATAAAAATAAAATTTGGTTCAACAAAAACATCGCTCATTGCTGTTTTTTTTGTTGAACAGGATTGGTCAACCCTAGCGAGTTATTAACGATTAACTCTATACCACTGGCTTTTTTCATAGAATTTTTAAATACGCCAGTGTCATCAAAAATCACGCTATCTTCATATTGATACTCAATTCAAACCTTCTAAACACATCGATATTTTAAGGTGTTAACTACTACAATAACAATTAAATAAAACAGGATTTTTGATAGCCAATCAAAAATTCTTTAGCTTTTTAAATTTATTAGCTATACCTAAGATAATGTTTATTAATCCTAAGTTGTTTATGCCATTATCATTTATTAAGCAAACCGAAAAACCCTTACCTCCTCCATGGAAAATAGTGATCGTTGATGATGAAAAAGATATTCATACCATCACTAAAATGGCACTAAAACGTTTCACTCTTGACGATCGTGGGCTTACATTCCTTCATGCTTATTCAGCTGAAGAAGGAAAGAAAATATTAGCTGAAGAGGAAGACGTTGCTTTAGTTTTTTTAGATGTTGTCATGGAAACTGATGATGCAGGATTAATGCTAGCAAAATGGATGCGTGAAGTATTAAATAATCATTTTACACGAATTGTACTTCGCACAGGACAACCTGGGCAAGCACCTGAAGAAAAAGTTATCGTTGAGTATGATATTAACGATTACAAAGAAAAAACCGAGCTCAATAGAACAAAGTTATTTACTACCGTATTTACCGCATTGCGTGCTTATCGAGATATTATAAAAATTGATAAAGCACGTATTTATCAAGAACGTTATCGCTCAGGCTTAGAGCGAGTCATATCTTCTACAAGTAGTATTCTAGAACAGCGCACCTTACAACAGTTTTTTAGCGGTCTATTACAACAAGTCGTTTCTCTATTACACACAGATCAACCCAGTGCGCTATTACAAATAACAGGTATTGGCGCTATTTATTCTAAGCAAGACTACCGCGTTATTGCCCAAATCAGTGATGACAGTGGCGACGATTCCATTGGCAGCGAAATATATCAATATCTCAATAAAGCGATTGATAGCAGGTGCAGTATTTACGAGGATGATATTCTAGTTGGCTATTTTCCCAGTCAAGGGGATAAAGTTAGCTTACTTTTTCTAAGAGGTATTAAAAACCTTAATAGTATTGACCGTAAATTATTAGAAGTATTTTCAGGGAATGTCAGCTTAGCTTTTGACAACTTACTCCTTAATAAAGAAATTATCGATACGCAAGAGGATCTTATTTATCGATTAGGTGATGTCGTAGAATCACGCTCAAATGAAGCCGGTAATCATATAAGACGCATGGCTGAAGTCAGCTACCTTATTGCCAAAAAAATTGGTTTACCTCAAAAAGAATGTCTATTATTAAAACAAGCAGCCCCAATGCACGACATTGGCAAAGTCGCCACCCCAGATGCTGTACTTCTCAAGCCAGGAAAGCTTGATGATGCAGAAATGACGATAATGAAAGATCATCCTAGTATTGGGTATAATATATTACACGGTTCGAAACGGCCGATCCTCCAAAACGCGGCTATTATTTCTCAACAACATCACGAAAAATATAACGGTCAAGGCTACCCACAAGGCTTAGCCGGCGAAGATATTCATATCTTCGCCCGTATTGTTGCGGTAGCTGATGTCTTTGACGCGTTAACACATAAGCGTTGTTACAAAGAAGCATGGCCAATAGCTGAAGTTATCACTGTAATGACTGAGTCTTCAGGTAGCCATTTTGATCCTAAAGTACTCAAGGCTCTCCTTGATAACATTGACTTAGCCGTGGCGATTAATCATAAATATCCTGATTAGATAGCCTATTAATAAAACTAACTAGCCTTGAATTCCCGCTTTATTTAATACAGCACGGCCAGGGAAACCATCACCAACTAAACCATGTTTCAACTGATATAAACGAATAGCTTTTCGACTTTTTGGCCCCCAGATGCCATCGGGTTTACCAACATCGTACCCCATCATATTAAGCTTTTTTTGTAGTGCTTGTAATTCCACAGGTTTATATAAATTACGCTGACTTTTATCGCTTATCTTTAATCCCGCAGCGCCTTGAATACGATTCGCTAATAACCCAACAGAAAGCGCATAATTCTCAGACAGGTTCCATTTCATAATAACATTAAAATTTGGGTAAACTAAAAATGCCGGGCCATCAGCGCCAGCAGGTAAAACTAATTCAGCCTCAATTTTATAGTCAGATAAAGCAGCACCATTAGCACGCGTTACACCTAAAGCTTTAAATGTTGCGAGATCATAGAACTGATCAAACTCAACTTGCTGAAAAGCGAAATCTTTCGGAAGCTTTACTTGTCTCCCCCAACGCTCTTTTTCTAACCAACCAATACTGTTTAAATAATTCGCAGCACTCGTTAACGCATCAGCTTCACTTTGCCAAACATCAATTTTTCCGTCATTGTCACCATCTAAGGCATACTTTCTCAACGCTGAGGGCATAAACTGCATATGACCCATGGCACCAGCCCAAGAGCCTGCGAGTTGTTCAGTGATAACCGTTTTGTTATCAATCAAATGAAATAAATCAAACAATTCCGCTGTAAAATATTCACTACGCCGCTCATCACAAGCCAATGTTGCAAGCGAGTTTAACACCGACATTTTTCCTTTGTTTCTACCAAAGTTTGTCTCTAAGCCCCAAAAAGACACGAGATACTGCGCAGGAATACCATATTTTTTAGAAAGTTGGTCAAACAAGACCTTATGTTCAGCTAATTTTTTTCGACCTGTTTGAATGTGATAATCGGTCAACCGTAATCTTAAATAGTCAGCAAAGCTTTGACTGAATTCGGGCTGACGTTGATCGAGTTCAATAACTCTTTTTATGGGCGAAAGAGATGGAATAATATCATTAACAATATAACGAGAATAACCGGCAGCATTAGCCTTTACTTGCAAATTATCAATACATTGAGTGAAATCATTATTGCCAGTGGCATTCACAACAAAGGGTAATGTGGTTAAAGACACAAAAAACAGACGAGATAAACGTTTAATTACAGACGACATAACAGGAAAACCCTTATAAAAAATTCAATAATACACGGAAAAATATAACCAAGTTCACTTTAGCAAAGAGTAACTGTCGCACCCAAGGAAAAATTAACGTAAAATGCAGATCATATGTAACAAATTCTCTTAACAATATCATTTAGGAACGTCATGAAAAAAACATTCAACATCAGTCACCCAAAAATTAAAGTAGCTCGCTTATTTGAAGGTGTAAAACATGATGTTAAAAAATACATAAAAAGAGAAAGAAACAAAAAGCTTCCTGCTGGCGTTGATTTTTGGGATTTTGACTCTAAATATGGTATTACAGAAGCAGAAGCAGAAGTCGTTCACTTGTCTGCAATCAATAAACATATCGACGAAGCTGAAAAACTTGGTTTAACCTCATTTTATTTAGAAATTGTCGTAAAAGAGGGTTTCCGTTCGGTAAAACCTATGGGTGATGACTTCGACGATCTTGATGAAGAATAGTCTCAAAGCCGATTTAATGAAATAATGAAAATACCTAAACGATTACAACCACTTGTTGACGATGGACTGATTGACGAAGTACTCAGTCAATTAATGAGTGGCAAAGAAGCCACTGTATATATGGTACGTTGCGGCGATGATATTCGCTGTGCAAAAGTATATAAAGAAGCCAATAAGCGAAGTTTCAAAAAAGCAGCTCAATACCAAGAAGGTCGAAAAAGTCGTAATAGCCGTCGTGCACGCGCGATGGAAAAAGGCTCAAAATATGGTAGAAAACAACAAGAAGATGCATGGCAGAATGCTGAAGTTGAAGCACTTTATACGTTAGCTGCCGCTGGCGTACGTGTGCCTCAGCCCTTTGGTTGTTTTGAAAGTGTGCTATTAATGGAGTTGATCACTGACGGGGAAGGCGATGTTGCACCACGCTTGAATGATATTATTCTCCCAAGCGAACACGCTATAGAAGACCATCTAATCATGATGAATTATGTAAAGCTTATGCTTTGCGAAGGTATTATTCATGGTGATTTGTCAGAGTTTAATGTACTTGTTGACGAATACGGCCCGGTAATTATTGATTTACCACAAGCGGTTGATGCCTCGGCAAATAATAATGCTAAAAGCATGCTACTTCGCGATGTAAACAATATCACCGAGTATTATGCTCAATTTGCTCCTGAATTAGCAAAAAGCAAATATGCTCAAGAAATGTGGGCATTATATGAAAAAGCAGAGTTAACACCTGAAACTGAATTGACCGGTTTATTTAAAGAAAATACTAAATCAGCAGATGTTGATACAATATTAGAAGAAATAAAAGCGGCATTTGCAGAAGAACAGGAGCGATTAGAGCGAATTAGTGATGCCGATGAATTTGATTAAACTTATTATGCTGATTCTGTAACAGCCGTTGTAAAAATGCCCCTGATTTCTTCATCAGTTAAAAATCGGCTCTTTCCTAGAGCCAAATCTTCATCAAGTAATAAGTTTCCGATGGCTTGTCGATGCAAGCCTATAACGGGATTACGAAATCGGCCAAACATCCGCTTAATTTGATGATATCGCCCTTCTGTTAATCTAACCTCAGCAACATATTGATTACCTTGTTCATTAACATGATTAGCAATAATCTTTAGTTTTGCTGGTTTAGTGGTAATATTTTCAAATTCAAAAAACATCCCCTTGGCAAATGCTGGGGCATAATCATCCGTTAATGGGTTTTGTAAGGTAACCTGATAACATTTTTCTACTTTATGCTTGGGAGAAGTGAGCCGTTCTGACCAACGACTGTCGTTAGTGAGCAACAATAAACCTGAAGTGTTTAGATCAAGGCGACCAACAATATGTAAATTGTTTTTGTCTTCACTGGTATCCTCAGAAAATAACCTTTGTTCTTCAAGTAAATTGATAACGGTTTTATGTTGCTTATCTATCGTCGCACTCACCACGCCAATGGGCTTATGCTGCATTATATAAAGCGCTTGGTTATCTTGTAAAACTTGACCATCAAATGTTATTTTTGAAAATTTATCAATACGCTGGCCAATATCACTTGATATACAGCCATCTACGATTATCCGTTTTTGCGCTAATATCAATCGTACAGATCTACGGCTAATATTGCAGTGTTCACTAATAAAACGGTCGAGACGAGCTGTGCTTAATGACATAAGTAGGAATTAATTTTATCGCGCTATTAGAGTGCTAGCTATGTTATACCCATTGTATTAAAAATAAAGTAGATATCCGCACTTAATGTACAAAGTTAGTAAAGGGCCTTTAACGAACGAGCTTAAGTATGGTTTGTTGTTTAACTGATTTTACAGGCTTGATATCGACACGTTCAGCAATCAGTTTACTGTTTTTAAAACGATCAAAGTGCGCTTGTTTTACTTTCATTTGTTGACAAAATTTATAAAAGGCTTGGAAATCTTTGCGGCTAAACTTTTCATCTTCACGTGTTAGCAAACCATCAATGTAAGCGTTATCTCCATTAACCGTTAGGTTGGCAATGGCCGTATAAGGTTTACCATACTCATCAACACGAAGAGCGCGCACAGTTTTTATCTCAAAAATCCAATCATCAACTTGTACAAATCGAGGCATTGATTCTACGGGTACTCTGTTAGTGAGTTTGTTGTCCATAATAATCTTCTACTAGGTATGACATGTGAGAAAAAATCCAACTGCGTAGGTGGCAACAGCCGGAAATTCGAGGCTAATAATATTAGAGAGATACGGTTAATCTTTCAACTGTTAATTTTTAATTTTTCATTTTTAACGCAGAAAGATAACTTTTTAGCTCAACTTCACTGATTTCAGTATCCGCATTTTTGTCAATATCTTTAAAGTGCTTCATTAATTGATCATCTTTACTCGCAATAACTTCCGCTTCATTAAGTGAACCATTCTTATCATGGTCAAGTTGTGTCAATAATGTAGGGATACTTTTATCGACCTTAACTAATTTATCAGCAGACAACACTTTAGTCGCAGTAGGCTTAGTAACAACTTGTTCAACCGCGGGAACTTCAAGGCTTGCAACGTTATCTTCTGCGCTTACAAAATACGAAGCTAACGCACAGGTACCAACAAGTAGAGTGACTTTTTTCAAGCTAATAGAATTCATTTTAATTCCTTTATTCATAGAGTTCATGGATTTATTTTAATCAATATAAGGGTTAACACAATAGACATAGCAGGAATTGAACCATAAATATAAAACGCTGATATTATTAGATAAATACTTTAAAGCTACCCAAGAACTCCTCTAATGTGTCGCCATTTGGCAACAGAGAAAATGTTGATAAAAATAATGAGCAAACGTTAACACTAACAATGGATAAAATAATCTAAGTAAAACAGTAACTAACTCATAATAAAACTTCAAAACCCGCTATTACAGGGTTTAAAAGAGTGTCTCAAATAAACGACATGGTTGTTTTTTCTTTTAATAAAACTAAACTACTCATCTCATTAATCGTTGTGGCATCCATGAAAAAATTAAACCTCCCTCATTTTCTAGCGATCAACGCGTATTCTATTAAAAAGCTCAGCATTTTAGGCTTTTCTTTGGTTGCTTTGCCCTTAGTAATAGCTTTACTTTATAGCGCAAATCAAATTTCATTACTTTCTCATCAAAGTACATCGGCTATTTTTAATGTCGCTGAGCTCGTTAAAACAAATCGGCAAATAAATTTTACCTTAGCCAAAATGGAAAGAAGTGCTAGTCAGTTTTTGATCCTAAAAGATCAAGACTTATTAACTGCTTATTTAAGACACGAGCAAGCTATTTTAAAAGCCATGGCTAGTAATCCATTGTTTAATAAAGACAACAACTTAAATCGGCTAAGTAAAGAATTCTCTCAAGCGATTAAATTAGTTCACCGTTATTTAACGTTGCACCCATTGGAAACATCGTCATTAGCATCGCTACAAGTACATTTTACTGAACTTGTCTCTATCCGAAAAAAAATAGCTGAGCAAAGTAACAATTTATTAATCTCGCAAGCAGAGCAGATTAAAGCATCGGCCAACGATGTTAGACACGACATGCTCAAAAGCCTGATGATTATTCCCTTCACTTTAATCATCGCAGCAATCTTTATCTTTTTAATAACTACGCCGCTCAAACAATTATTAAAGAAAATACAGCATTTAGCATTAGGAAACTTCGACAGTGAAGTCACATTTAACGGCTCACCCGAAATGAACGAAATTACTGACGCCTTAGAAGTTATGCGTAATCGCTTGCACGCACTGGAGTTACAAAAATCGAGTTTTATTCGTCATATCTCTCATGAGCTAAAAACACCACTGGCGGCAATTAGAGAAGGCACCGAATTGCTTTATGATCACAGTGTCGGGGAATTAAATGCTGAACAACAAGAAATCTCTAATATTATTCGTAGCAGTGTTACTCGCTTACAACGCTTAATTGAAGACCTACTAGACTTCAATATTGTGCTTGATTCAACCAGTTTACAAGATGCTGAAACCGTTGAATTATCATTATTAGTTGACCAAGTATTACAACAAAGAAGTTTAGATATTAAACAAAAAAACTTAACAGTTGTGTATAAAAGTGCGGCGATAAAGCTCAAAGCTAACGGGAAACAGTTAAGTGTTATTTTAGATAACCTCTTATCAAATGCGATTAAGTACTCTGATGAAAACAACGTTATTAACATAGTGTGCTCACTCAATGATAATACGTTGTTGTTGAGTATTATTGACCAAGGTATCGGTATAGCTGACGGCCAACAAGAAAAAATATTTGATGCTTTTTACCAAGGCATTCCTGCAAAAAATGCAAAAATCAAAGGCAGTGGTCTAGGACTAACCATTGTAAAGGAGCTACTGATGCGACTAAATGGCACCATTGAAATAAAAAGTAATACCGGTATAAATAGTGGTACCGCAATGACAATCACCTTGCCTCATGCTTTTCTAGTGGAAACTAAAATAGGAGTAAAGGCTTGATGATATTTTCAACCAATAAAAACCTTCTCGTTATTTTTACACTAGCGTTACTCTCAATATTAAGTGGTTGTCAATTACTAAAAAAAACAACTGCAGATATAACTGTTGAAAGTAAAATCATTGACTATACGCAGTATTATTTATCTTTAGTGACCTTAACTGACAGTCAATTAGCAGATAAAGTTCGCCAACATCAGTTAGTCTTATTCGACAGTAATGAAGCTGTTACACAAAATAAAATGAATAATAACGATGCTATTGAATGGCAATTAAAATCAGTATTGCTTTTTTCACTGCCTCATTCGTCTGTTCACAATCCGTTTACTGCAAAAAGTATCTTAAACAAGCTTTCACTCATTGATCTCAAAAACAGCGATATAACTGAGGCCGACTTTGCCTTTTATAGCATGCTAAAAATACAACTCAATGAACAAGTGTTACGTCTGAATGAACTATCACAAGCAAAGAAAGCGTTTAACGCCATAAAAGAAGCTTCCGTGCAGCAACAGCAGCAATTTAAAGCATTACAGCAGCAGATCCTTCAGCTAAAAAAAATAGAACATACTATTAATGAACATGGACAGTAAAGACGATGGTTTCAACCAATAATCAAAAAAAATTCGATGAAAAACAACGCGAGAAAATACTGCTTGTTGATGACGATCCCAGCTTATTAAGATTACTGGGTATTCGGCTATCAGCGGCAGGTTATCAAATCGAGTCAGCAAGTAGTGCCAAAATGGCATTAGGCATATTAGAAACTTTTCATCCACAATTAGTGATCAGCGATCTGCGCATGGAAGGCATGGACGGCATGGCACTTTTCGAAAGAATTCGTCAACAACAACCCAATTTACCTGTCATCATTATGACCGCCCACGGTACTATTCCTGATGCTATTAGTGCGACAAAACAAGGGGTTTTTAGCTTTTTAACCAAACCTTTTGAAAGCCAAGAGTTGTTATCAACTGTACAAGAAGCCATACGTTTACAACCACAAAATAGCGCACACAATACCAATGCAAAAGCTGACATTTGGCGTAAAAAGATAATTAGTCGCAGCGCTGTGATGTCGTCATTATTACAGCAAACCTATCAGGTTGCTCAAAGTGATTTTAGTTTATTGATCCATAGCGCAAGCGGAACCGGTAAAGAATTATTGGCGAAAGCGGTGCACTTAGCAAGCAAGCGTAACAGTAAAAAATTCACCGCCATTAACTGTGCGGCCATACCCGAACAATTGTTAGAGTCAGAGTTATTTGGTCATTGCAAAGGCGCTTTTACTGGCGCTGATAAAAACCACCAAGGACTTTTTCAGTCAACCGATGGCGGCACTTTATTTCTTGATGAAGTGGGTGATATGCCAATGAGCTTTCAAGTGAAATTATTACGAGCTCTGCAGGAAAAAGAAGTTCGCCCGGTAGGGAGTACACAATCAATAAAAGTTGATGTACGTATTATTGCTGCAACCCATAAAAACCTTCAAGAGGCCATTATTGATAAAAGCTTTCGTGAAGATCTTTATTACCGCTTAAATGTGGTTGAACTCACCTTACCAACACTCGCTGAGCGCCGTGAAGATATTCCTTTACTTGCCCAGTACTTTTTAAGTGTAGCGATCGAAAATACGTCTCATAAAATAAATGGTTTCTGCCAAGAAGCGATGGAAGTTTTAATCAGGGCTGACTGGCCAGGAAATATTAGACAATTACAAAATGTTGTTGAGCAATGTGTCGCTTTATCAACAGAGCCATTAATAAGTGAAAGCTTAATTAATAATGCATTGCGTACTCAAAGTGCACAGCTGCCTTCTTTTCAAGAAGCGAGAGAAAAATTCGAACGCGACTACTTAGCCAAATTATTAAAGACTACCGAAGGTAATGTTTCACAAGCAGCCAAAATAGCACAGCGGAATCGTACAGAGTTCTATAAACTATTGAAAAAACATCACTTGAATGCAGAATCATTTAGAGTTGATAACGATACACCTTCACAAGATTAGCTGAGAATACATAGACGATGAAAAGCTTACACTTAACAGAATTTTTTCCTTATCAGCTCACTCAACTACAAGCAAAAGTAAGTGATAATATTGCTGAAATTTATACGGGAAGGTTTGAACTTTCTCGTCAACAATGGCGTGTTTTAGCCAGTTTAGGTAACGGAGAGTTGTTATCAGCAAAGCAAATAGGCGAGCAAACAAATTTAGAAAAAATGCCAGCAAGCCGCGCAATAGCAAAAATGCAGACCCAAGGCTTGTTAGTTAAAAATACCGATAAAACCGATAAGCGATCTTCATTGTTAAAACTAACAGCGCATGGCTTAGCTATTTATCAACAATTAATACCGATGGCTTTACAACGTGAAGAAGAATTATTGTCTGTTTTAAGTGTTGAAGAAAGAACGCAACTCTGCGAAATAATTGAAAAAATAACATTGAAATCAATTGAGATATCGAACAAAAAATAACAACTATTGCTAGGCCGAGGATAACAAAACAATCAACTGTTTTACAATGCGCTGACCAAAATTAATACGAAAGCTAACAGGAAATAAAAACAACTACTTTTCGAAAATGTAGCAGTAGATACTTTCCAATATTTAAACGGTGTAACAAGTAATGACGGCGAAAGTAGAATGCCACGCAATAACGATAAAACGCCAACTGAGCCAGCAAACGCGCCAAAGTCGAGTACTCCAGTTTGGTAATATTGTAGTAAAAACATAGCAATCACTAATAACATAAAACCTTTAATCAGTTTTACACTACGATTAATTTTTGCCGTTTCAGTATCCATAAAATCCTGCTTTTCTCTGTGTTATTAGGCCGTTAAAATACCACTATAAAAAAACCTACACAATAGTGTAGGTTTTTAATTACTTATACTGTATTACTTATTAAAAAGAATAAGTAGCCGTTAATAAAAAGTTAGTACCATCAGCCACATAGTTCTGCGCTGTTTCATACTCTTCATCAAATAGATTATTTACTTTGCCAATAAACACGAGTTTATTGGTCGCTTGATAACTCAACGATACATTAACTAACCAGTAGTCATCTAAAATATCTGAATCAGCATTGGTTTTTTCAGGGCTTTCATCACGATAGCTAAGCACACCATTTAAGGTGAATTCTTGCCAATGATAACCGAGCGTATAATTAGCGGTAACTTCTGGACGACGAGCAAGTTGCACGTCTAATTGTGCATCTTTAGCATCAATAGAAGCAATAGCAAGTTGATGGCTAAAATCGCCAGCCGTTGCATTTAACGTTAATTCTAATCCTTGAATATCAGCTTGGTTAATATTGGATGGCTGCCAAGCACCTGAAGCATTTGGTGACCAAGCAATTAAGTTCTCAATGTCTGATTCAAAAAAACTCATCTCAACGCTTCCGTCAATACCATCAGATGAAAATTGATTACGGATCAAAATTTCGTTACTCGTGATACTCTCTGGTTTTACATCTGGATTACCAGATCCAGGCCAGTATAGATCGTTAAATGACGGTGCTTTAAAACCCGTAGAACGGTTTAAGCTGACAAGCCATGAATCATTAATTTGATACCCAACAGAAGCATTGTAAGTTACTTCTACGTCGACATCTTCGATGTCATCACGACGAACAGCGCCTTCAAATAAAAACGCATCTAACTGATGACGAGCTTGAATAAATACCGCATTAACATCGCGTTCTTCAACAGCCCACTTTTGAAACCCAGGAGTCCATGCGTCTTTATCTGTATCAGTGGAAACTTCTTCAGTGTAAAAATCAACACCCGCAGTAATACTAGTCGCATCGCTAAACGAATATTGGCCTAAGGCTGAAAATTGATCACGCTGAGTTTTAATTTCATCACTGTCTGACTTTTTAACATCATTACCAAAAGTTTCGCCTTGGTCTTGACTCGTTGACAGCGAAAGTTCAGTAAATAAAGCACCTGACTGATATTGACCTGCAACACGTAAGTAATAATTCTCGTATTCACTTTCATTAGCCGAGCCATTATCAGGATTGTAGTATTGAATACTTTGATCATATTCAGCACCACCCTGCTCCCAACGAGACGCTAAATGTAATGAAAATTCATCATTAATTTTACTTTCGCCAATAGCGGCTAATGAAAAACGGCTATAACCATCTTCATCAGTGTCATAAGCGTCACCATCAATTTTAGTTGCACTAAAACCATCACTTTCTTCGGCAGAAGCACTTAACGTTAACGAGTGTTGCTCATTGCCTAATCCGATTGATGCATCAGTTTTCCACAAACCATTACTACCTAAACCCGCACTGATAACACCTTCACCTAACTGCTGTTTTTTAGTAAATATTTGAATAACACCACCAATAGCATCAGAACCCCATAATGCAGCACGTGGACCTTTAACAACTTCAATACGTTCAATTAAAGCCACTGAAATGCCACCAAAGCTAGTAGAGCCTAATGTTGCCGAACCAATGCGAACACCGTCAACCAACACGAGCGTATGCCCACTACTTGTGCCACGCATAGATACAGAACTTGCCTGACCTGCCCCTCCTTGATTAACCACGCTGATACCGGCAACTTTCTCTAGTAGGTCGGTAACGTTTTGTGGTTGAAAAGCAACAATGTCTTCTTTAGTGATAACTTGCGTTGCTGATAAGGTTAAGAATTGTTCTTGCTGTGTGCGATTAGCAGTAATGATAATATTTTCAATTTCATCTGCATTCGCATCCTTTGCATAGGCAATTGATGACGTTAAGCTTGAAAAAATAATACCTGCGATAGCAAGCTGAATGGGTGTTTTATTAAATAATTTAGTTTTCATATGACCTCTTTCTATGATGCCCTCCGCACCATGTTGATCTCGTTGTTTATGCTTTCTATATAAGCTTCAAATAAACGAGATAATTACGCAAATTACAGAGTATCGGACTTATATTATGGTGAGTTATAAACTCACACACCATAACAATTACCATTGCGGGGGCAGTGCCAAATTCTCATTGGCTTCCCCTGTAATTCGCAAATAATAGATAGTATTATCTATCGGTTAAGTTAACTGAACAGCTATCTTTGCTGATCAATTTTTTCACACATATCTTCAACACCGCTTAACATTCTGGTACTAAATCTATGTAATAAATCTGCATCCACGTGAATAAACTTATTGTTTTTCACTGCGGGTATTTCTGGCCATTTTTGCCAGTTAATAATAGGTTGTGGCTTATCCGAATTTTCATCCGGTAAAATCATTAAGTGTGGCTGAGCAACAATCACATTCTCCGTACTTATTTTAGGGTACGGTGTAGCATTACTTTTAAAAACATTTACCCCTTGGCACACTTCAATTAATTGATTTATCCATGTTGTGCCATTAATAGTCATCATCGGCTCTGACCACAATTGATAAAAAACAGTTATCGGTTGTTTGTTTATATTTTCAAGACGTAACTTTTTTAACCGTTGTTCATAGGCTAAAGCGACCGTTTCCGCTTGCTCTTTGTGTCCCGTTAATTTGCCAAAATAACGCAGTTCGGTGGCAACATCATCGATATCTTTAGGGTTGCTAAAAACTACATTTAGGCCTAAACGATGCATTTTATCAATATCACTTTGCGAATTACCTGACTTCCAAACAATCACTAAATCAGGATTTAATGCCAACAATTTTTCTATTTGCATGCCGTGGTAGCTACCAACACGTGGAATATCTAATGCCGCTTTTGGGTAGTCAGCGTAAGAAACAGTACCAACAATTTTTTTACCTGCGCCAATATCAAATAGCATTTCAACGATGTGTGGCGCTAAGGCGACTATGCGCTGCTTAGGTTCTTCAGCAAAGCTTTTAGCGGTTATTACTATTAATAATAAACTTACCAGGGTCAGCGATAAAAATCTTTTGGTCATGTTATTTAGCCTTTTATGTTTGTTGAATATGCGTTTTTCACCGCTATGCTATGCTTTGGTCGTTTTACTGTCTTTTATAATATCTTCGATGACTGATATCTTTAAGTGTTTTTGGCAAACATCAGCCAACCGTTCAAGCTGATGCTCTCGATGCTCATCAAGATTAATAGTCTGTTGAATGTCATTATTACTGTCGAGCCAATTAACTAATAATTGTGTTGCATCGCCTTCATCGAAAATACCGTGCAGGTAGGTGCCTGCTATTTGGTTGTCATCTGAAATACAGCCATCAGTTGCTTGATTATCACTTTTATTAACAAGGAGTGGCATCAGCAATTTTTCATCATTTATCAGACTCTTAGAAATACCACAATGAATTTCATAACCTTTAACAAGGCAACTATCATTACCTAACGTCATGGTAGCCGTTATTTGTGCTAATATTTTTTCGGGGGTTAACTCCGTAACAAGGTCAAGTAAACCTAGCCCTGTTATCGACTTAACATTTGACTCAATACCGTGGGGGTCGCTGATGGTTTTTCCTAACATTTGATAACCACCACAAATGCCAAAGACCTTTCCGCCATAACGTAAGTGACACTCAACATCACGTTGCCAACCTTGCTCTTTAAAAAACTTAAGATCAGATATTACATTTTTACTGCCCGGTAAAATAACTAAGTCACAATCCGTGATACGTTCGCCTATTTTGACATAACGTAAATTTATTTCGGGGTTTAAGCGTAAAGTGTCAAAATCAGTATGGTTACTAATATGAGGCAATAACGGCACAACAATGTTTATTTTTGCTTGTTCAACCTTGTTTTCAATCGCGACAGCATCTTCAGCATCAAGGGCTAAGTCATGTAAATAAGGTAATACGCCCAGAACGGGTTTGCCGGTTTTTTCTTCCAGCCAATCAAGCCCTGATGTTAATAATGTAATGTCGCCACGAAAGCGATTAATAATAAAGCCTTTAACACGATTTTGTTCAGAAGCTGACAATAACTCTAAGGTTCCCACTAGGTGAGCAAAAACACCCCCTCGGTCAATATCAGCGACAAGAATAACAGGGCAATCAACGGCTTCAGCATAGCCCATATTGGCAATATCATTTTCCCGTAAATTTATCTCAGCAGGGCTACCTGCACCTTCAACCATTAACAGATCAAACTCTTTAGCTAAGCGATGATGAGAATCGAGTACCGCGTCCATCGCTACTTTTTTATAGTCGTGATAACTAGTGGCTTCCATATTCGATATTGCTCGCCCATGAACAATAACTTGTGCACCTGTATCACTATTGGGTTTAAGTAAAATTGGATTAAAATCAACACGTGGCGCAATATTCGCCGCAATAGCCTGAAGTGCTTGCGCACGGCCAATTTCGCCTCCATCGCTAGTAACGGCACTATTTAACGCCATGTTTTGTGGCTTAAACGGTGCAACTTTATAACCTAAATTTACAAATACTCGGCATAAACCCGCAACTAAAGTACTCTTTCCTGCATCAGACGTTGTGCCTTGCACCATTAATGTTTTCATACGTCTTTTTCATCCAATACGTTATGCTGCGAAATGTTAGCTTTCAATGTCATGGGTAATCCCGCCATAACAAAATCAACTTGATTGGCTAATTGGGCAAGCTCTTGATGCAACCAACCCGCTTGGTCAACAAACTCTCGAGACAATTCCCCCATCGGCACTATACCGTGGCCCACTTCATTACTGACAAAAATAAGCTTTTTCGCTTTATAAGGGCTTTTATCGCTAAGGAAGTTTTTTAAAAAGTCGATGAACATTGCTTTTTGTTGTTTATAAAAGTCATTATCTTGATGACACAAACAATTACTTAACCACAGTGTTAAACAATCAACTAAAACACAATCACTATCCTGTAATGCTTGTGTAAGCGCTTGGGCTAAATACAGTGGTGATTCAAGTAAGGCCCAATGATCGGGACGCTCAACTTGGTGTCGTAAAATACGCTGGCTCATTTCTTTATCATGCGCTTGTGCTGTAGCGATATAACAAATAGTTCGCCCTTGTGACTCAGCTTGTTTCGCTATATTTTCAGCTAAGCGAGATTTTCCAGAGCGCGCGCCACCTAAAATAAAATGCAGGTTGTTCTCGTTGATATGGCTTAAAGGCGGACAGCTAAAGTTAGTATTGCTCATTAGCGCACCTCAGCTAAAAATGCTGTTGAAGGTAAAACTAATACCAACAAGATAATATAAACGGCAACTTCTAAAATTTGTTGCGCTGCCCCTAAACAATCGCCGGTAAAACCGCCTAACTGACGATTAAACCATAAGATAAGTAAAATGCGTATTATCCATAAGCACACAATCATCACAAAGGCGTGCATGAGCGGTAACAAAGTAAATAGCACAACTGCGCCAGTTATCAATAAAATAATTAACCCCTTTATTGATAAATGTTGTGCTAAAGGTTTTACTTTTGACTGTGCATCTTCGCTGACATAAGACATGCTAAAAATTAAACTCGTACTTACCACTCGACTCAAGGTATGTGCTAAAACTAATGCGAATGAGAGGGCTAGCACCGGGTTTTCGTTGTGCGTGCCTAATAAAACTAAGCTTTGATATTTAGTCATTAAAATAAAAAACAGGCTTGCTGCACCATAAGTGCCTAAACGGCTATCTTTCATAATATTCAGTTTTTGTTCGACGGTCCAGCCACCGCCAAATCCATCCCACACATCAGCCCAACCATCTTCGTGAAAAGCCCCTGTGAGTAATAAACTACATGCCATTGAAATGAGTACCGCTAAAGAAAGTGGTAGGAAACTCGCCAACAGCACTAAAATTAAGGCAGTAACCGCGCCAATAAACACACCAATCAAGGCAAAATATCGACTCGCTTGATGCAGCATCTCAGGTTTAACAACCTCAGGTAAACGTACCGGTACACGAGTAAAAAAACTCAATGCCAGTAACAATAAATAATATTGCTGTTGGCATTGTTGCCCAAGTGATTGCTTAGTCATTTAATGGTCAACCCCACTCGTTTTAATATCAGTTACATTAGTGACATCAGCTTGAGCAAAACTTGCCATATCATTATAAAAAGCGGCTGAAGCTTGAATTAAGGGTAAAGCTAATGCTGCCCCCGTACCTTCGCCTAAACGTAAACCTAAATTTAATAACGGCTTAACCTGTAAATAATCGAGCATGCTTTGGTGCCCTTGCTCGCCAGAGCAATGGGCAAATATCATATAGTCTTTTACATTTTTGTTAAGTGCTATGGCCAGCATGGCTGCTGCTGTACAAATAAAACCGTCAACAACAACTAGCATTTTTTGCTCTGCAGCGGCTAACATTGCTGCGGTAATTTGTACAATTTCAAAACCACCTAAGCACCGTAAAATGTCTTTAGCGTTGTTGAGTTCATCTTTATGAAGCGTTAATGCCTGTTCAATAACCTGCTGCTTTCGTTTTATAACTTCATCACTTACGCCGGTGCCACGCCCGACACTTTCTTGAGCGGTAATATTCATTACCGCTGACATAATCGCCGAAGCAGAGGTTGTATTACCAATGCCCATTTCGCCAAAAGCAATAAGATTACAACCACTTTTATGCATTTTCTTGATTAAAGTCGTCGCTTTTTCAAAACCTAATTCAACTTGCGCTTCGCTCATTGCTGGCGATACATTTAATGGCTCAGTAATAGTCCCTAAACGCTGGTCAATTACACCTAAATAACTTTCTGGCGGTGATAATATACCGGTATCAACCACGCTTAATTGCCAGCCAAGTTGTTTACAAAAAACATTAATTGCCGCGCCACCCGCAGCAAAATTAGCCACCATTTGTGAAGTAACTTCACTAGGCGCAATGGAAACACCTTCGGCTGCAACACCATGGTCACCGGCAAAAATCAATAAACTGGGTTTGTTGAGTTTAAGCGATGGTGCAATACTATTTAACGATGAGTACTGCACACGCGCTATTATTTTTGCTGTATTTTCTAATTGCCCTAACGCGCCAAGTGGCTTAGTTTTACCATCAAGGGTTGTTTGTATATGTTCATCAAATTCATTAGTTATTTTTTTAATAGCAAAGCTCATCAATCGCCCCTTTATGCTTTGTTTTTGCGGAAGTACAACAAGGATAAAAAGAATAAACTCCCCACAGCAGAGGTAATAACGCCCACCGGAAGTTCTTGATTTTTAAGTACAATACGCGATAGTACATCAACCCAAATCATGAAAATACCACCAACAAGTGCAGTTAATAAAATGCCAAAAGTAGTGCCCTGAGAAACAAAAAATCGTACAATATGTGGGATCATTAACCCTACAAAGCCAATGCCGCCGCACAAAGACACTAACGTTGCGGTGATCAACGAGCTCAGCACTAACATAACGAGTCGAAAACGATTAACGTTTATACCCAACGTCGTTGCGCTTTCATCACCCAGTAACATTGCATTCAATTGGCGTCGATACGCTAACATCATCACCACGCAGCTAATAATAACGACAGCAGGAAACCAAAGTGTTGCCCATTCAGCACGAGAAAAGCTTCCCATGGTCCAGAATAAAACAGCCGTTACCGCCTGAGGATCTGTGTGGTAAAGCAATAAACTGGTAAATGAGCTAAACAGAAATGACAAAGCGACACCTGCCAATAACATTGATTCAACTTGTTGGCTTTGCCGGCGACCAGCGATCATCAACAACATTAACATCGCAATTAAACTGCCAGCAAAAGCGGCGACTGGTGTGACCAAAGAAATAGTACTGCCCAGTAAAACAATCGAAATCACTACACCTAAAGAAGCCCCGGAGGAAATACCAAAAAGATAAGGATCAGCTAAAGGATTTCGCGTTACCGTTTGTAAAATAAGCCCCGATACCGCCAAACCACTGCCCGCTAAAAAAGCCAAAATAGCCCTAGGCATACGTAATTCCCAAATAATACGTTCAAAAAACAAGATGTCTCGTGCGTCTTTATCCGTTGAGAAGCTCGCTAATAAGCTTGAAGTTACATCACTAAAACTAATATCTGCTGCGCCTAAAGATAACGACGCAATAAAGCTGATAATGCCAAAACTTAAGGTAAGGAAAATAATCAACGAGTGATTCATTTTAATCATGCGTTAACTCACTGTTGTATTCTGTTATATCTTGAATGTCGTAGCCGTAAAAATAAGAAATATGGGGAACCTTGTGTTGTGTATGTGTTGAGACTTGCGCGCAAACACCAAAAACATTTGATAACATCTCAGAGGTGATCACCTCTTGTGGCGTTCCTTGCTCAACAAGTTTACCTTTGTCTAATATAATAAGTTGGTCGCACATCGCACTCGCAAGATTTAAGTCATGAAAAGTGGCAATAACAGTTATACCTAATGATTTTGCTAACTCTATAACCTGTATTTGATAACGAACATCAAGATGACTGGTTGGTTCGTCCATGATCAGCAAGCTTGGCGATTGCACAATCGCACGAGCAATAAGCGCACGTTGCTTTTCGCCTCCAGATAAGTGTTCAAAATTTTGTAAGGTTTTATCAACTAAACCCACTTGTTTAATAGCACAGTCTATCTTTTGTTTATCGCTAGGTTGTTCGCGGGTAAATAAACCTTTATGTGGCAGTAAGCCCAACGAAACAATGTCGTGCACGGTTAAATTAAAATGCGTAGGGGTTTCTTGTAAGACCACAGCAATATCTTGTGCATATTGATAAGCATCGTATTGTTGCCAAATATCTTGTTGCTTAAATTTAACCAAACCTGAATCAGGTTTTACGTAGCGATATAAGCAACGAAGTAGACTTGATTTCCCAGCACCATTGGGACCAAGAATACCGGTGAAGCTGCCTTTATTTATAGCAAAAGAAATATCATCTAAGATTAACTGACCGTCGGCATGCCAATAAACATGCTGCACAGAAAGTAATTCAGTACTAGCTGGAGGTATTGATGAGAATTGCTCGTTGCTACTATTCAAAAAATTGCTACTCCATGTCATTTGCATTTTGGGAGCAGACAAACAGAGCACAATCAATCTCTTAGTCTTTGAAAAGAATACAAGAGTCGAGCATACAATGTTCGAGTAAACCCGCTCGACTTTGTTGGTTATGTCTACCCTTTAGATAGACAAATGACTCTTAATTAATGGGTATCCTGACTCAAGCTTTATGGTATTTAACAAACACTAAAAGACTTTTACAGTTGCGGGTACAGTTGCGGATTTTCACCACATTCCCACATTAAAAATGAGTTATTTAATTTTATCACGCGATTATGGTCAGCTAGTTAAAAATAGCAAGGTTTAATTGCTATTAAAGCTGATATTATAGACGAACGGTCAACATTTTTACCAAACAATTCTTGGCCAAGCTCTACCTTGTTCATCGGTATAAAGCTCAACTTTCACTAAGCCCGCATATGGAATATCAATATGACTCATGTGAGTTGTTCCAGGGATAGGCAGTTTCAATATTCGTGCAATAAGGTGTTTAATAACACCGCCGTGTGCGACAACTAGAGTATTTCCATGTGGCGCAGTGGCTAACCATTGCTGCCACCAAGCATCAACGCGTTTAACAAAATCAATCATTGCTTCGCCATTAGGCGGATTATTTTTCCAAGGGTCTTGCCAAAAATCACCGATGGAAGGTTGTTTACCCATTGGCTTTATTTTCCATAAATCTTCATATTTTTTTCCATCCCAATCACCAAAATCCATTTCTTTAAGCTGATTATCTAGCTGAAGGTGAATATTATTTTTTAATGAGTACGCTTTAGCAAAAGTTTGGCAACGTTGCAGCGGCGAACTTATACAGTAAGATATTCTAGGTAATTGCTGGCTCGATTTCCATAGTTGTTGTAAGCCATTTTCAGAAAGTGCCACGTCAATTTTACCGGCTAAAATACCTGGAGTAGCAATTTCGCCATGGCGTAATAAGTATAAAGTGTGTTGATGCACCGCCCATTCCTCTTATATTTTCATCTATACATACTTTACCGGTTAAGTGGCCGTTAAAGTGAACCCGGTGGAAAATAGAGCGCAATAAAATATATTAGCCCATAAAAAACGGCCTTGAATCAATTTTCATTGAATCAAGGCCGTTTGCACATGTTAGTTAACTTTTACTGTCACACCATAAGTGTTACAGATGAGTTAATAACGATTAAAACTTGTAGCGAGCTGTAAATCTTACACTACGAGGTGCTTGGAAGCTTGTAGGCGCTAAAAAGTTTGGATTGATTTCGCTGCCACCACGTGAATAATCTTTCTGTTGATTAACTTCTGTAGCTTCATCAAAATCAAAGATGTTAAATACGTCAATTTTTAACGTTAATTGATCATCAGCCCAATGTGGGATGTAGCTTAAACCAGCATCAACCATATAAGTCCAATCAGTATCGCCGTAATCGCCACGATTAGACAGCTCAGATTCACCATTTTCGTTTACACAGTAAAAACTTGAAGCGCCGTAACGATCAAAGTTACCTTTATCGAATGATGTAGAACCATCACCTACTAAGAAAGCAGCTTCGCCATTTCTAGCATCTGTTGGTAAGAAACCGTTACAACTTTGTGGTGTACCTGACATAAGGTTAACATTAGCGGTTACCGTTAACTCTTCAGTAAACTGGTAAGCACCATAAACTTTAAACTGATGACGACGATCGTTAGGTAAGTAACCATCAGAACCATCTTGGAAGCGTTTGTGATCGAAATCTTGAGTCGCGCCCGCATCTTCTTGGCCTAAAGTAGAGTTTACATAACCTTCGATGTTACCTTCACTCTTAGAGTAAACATAAGAAGCGTTCATGTACCAACCGTCAGCAAATGCTCTTTCTAACGTTAGTTCAAGACCTTTGTAACTACGTTTATATTCAGGAATATTAAAGTAATCATTAGATACTGTTTGAGCAGTTACGTCACCGTCACCATTAGTATCAATGAATAAATTAAGATCTTTACCTGGGTTAACTAATAAACAACCTGACATTGAGTGAACGTCGAAGCCACCTTCTGGAGTTTCCCAATCATTGCCTTCATTAGCCATAGCAAAGCCTTGATCAACACCCCAGTTGTAGAATCCATCATGTGAACACATGTCATCCATACCGTCTTGAATTTCACGGTACATCAACTTAACGCCAGCAGTCCAGTTTTCCATAACTTCTTGTTGGTAACCAAGAATGTATTCATCTTGGAACATAGGGTCTAAATCAGAAACAGCAATTACACGAGGATCAGGTATTTGATCATCAGTGTAACCACCACCAATTTTCTCGCCTAAACCAATTGGAGCACCGGTAGCAGCATCTATATCGTCATATTTGTAGAAGTACTGAGAACCGGCTTCTTGACGAGTTGCACGGATGTTAGTGTTTGATGCAATTGGAATGTATGAACGACCAAAGGTACCGTAAAATTTCTTAGTTGAATCGCCATCAACATCCCAAGAAAAACCAAGGCGTGGTGCAATTAACTCGTCAGCTTCAACAAACACTTCGCCATTTGCAGCATAGTTAGTGAAAGTTTCATTACGAACACCAAGGTATAACAAGATGTCGTCAGTGATTTGCCAGTTGTCTTCAATGTAGAAAGCTGTGTTTTCTACTTTAAAGCTACCTGATTTTTGATCATCATAAATAACACGAACAGCTTGAGTGCCTATTGGTTGCTCTACACCGTTGATACTTGTACTTGTAGCAGCGTTTGACTCAAAGTAACGGTAGTAAACACCACCAGTGTACTGTGAACCAAGGGTATATGAAGTAAATTCTTCATTGTTGTAACCCATACGGAACTCGTGATCGCCTAACGTGTAGCTAACATCAATTTTATAGCTTGTACGTTCGTCGCGATCTGACTTTGGTTCTACATCAAGAATTTGTGATTGTGCTGTGTTCCAACAACCTAAAACTTCTCTAGCGCCCCAAGATTTATCACCTCGAGTGTCAAAAACTCTTGGACATAATGCAGCGGCTTCATCAGGGTTACGCGGGTTCTTATTCGCGTTTCTGTTTTCCAACTCACCATACATAAGACTAACGCTTAAATCGTCAGTAATTTGACCTGAGTAGTTGAAAATCATGATGTCGCCACCATTTTCTTCTGTATATCGAGTTGACTCTTCACCGTGCTTACCAGTGTAGTATTCGTCATCAGCGTTAGTGTAGAAAACGCGGTCGATATCTTCTTCGTTCTGAATATATGTACCAGAAACTAAATGATCATCGTTGATATACCAATCAAGCTTAATAAGGCCATTTGGATTGGTTGTGCTACGTTCATTACTTTCAGTACGATTGTAAGTGTCACGCTTGTTATCTTGAAATTCAAGATTGGCATAAATGAATAGCGTATCTTCAATAATTGGACCGCCAACACCGATGTTATAAGACAATGATTCACTGTAATCGTCTGCTCTGTAGCCTGTGAATAATGATCCATCAGGTTCTTCTAAATCGATAGTATTTTTACCGTCAGTTCTTAAAGAGTCTGGCGTGTAATAAGCTGCTGCTTGAAATTTCCATTCGTTAGTACCACTTTTTGTTACTGTGTTAGTAACACCGCCTAAAGAACGACCGTATTCTGCACCGTAACCACCGGTTTTAACTTCTGTTTGAGAAATAGCGTCAAACGGTAATGTTGCAAAGCTTAAGAATGAACGAATATTAGTTACATCGAAACCATCAATGTAATAACCATTTTCAGCAACTGATGAACCACCAAATGAAGGTAAGTTACCGAAATCTGCATCACCTGGCACTGTACCAGGAGTTAATAAAGCAATTGCTGTACTGTTACGACCAACAGGAAGCAATTCAATTTGTTCGTTAGTAAATACAACTGAAGACTCAACAGAGCTAGTATCAATTGCAGAGATTGCAGAACCTCTTACTTGAATTATTTCAGTATTGTCACCTGAAAATATAACAGATGAACCAGTACCAATAGTTACCATTACCGTTGAAGTGCCACCGTTACTACTTTTAACAGTGTAACGTCCTGGAGGTACATTTTTAAAACTAAACTTGCCGCTTTCATCAGCAGTTAGTGTACGACTTAAACCTGTAGCATCACTTTTAAATGTAATGGTAGCGCCAGCTTTTGCTTCACCGTAAATAGAACCAACAGTATTACTAGCAGCAAATGTCATAGGAGATGTCGCTAAACATGCCCCTACTGCAACAGCAGCTAATGAGCGATTAAAGCTTCGCTTGATAGTAGAATTTTTCATTATTATGTATATCTCCAGTATGTATTAGTATTTATTATTATTTATA
>NZ_JACGUZ010000055.1:0-534 GCF_014076955.1 Colwellia sp. Bg11-12 | reverse complement strand
ATTTGCCTCTTAATGGGGCGTTATATTTTTATCGGAAAGTTGATGCCTATATCACTTAAATTCACTTTAACTTGGTTACTAAGTTTTTTTCTTGCTTCTGTAAGTGTTGCTACCCTGAGAACTAACTTGTTAGATGTAGGTTGTGATCCAAAGTTTAAATGCCTTTGCTCGTTAAGCTGTTTAATTACCCCAATAATAATTTGTACATTAATTTGGGGTATATCATTTTTATTAGTTTATTGGTTATTTGCTAAAGGTAAATTTAAGCAAATCAATAAGCATCAAATACTAACATTATCTGTAATTGGTGCTTTATTTGGTTTGTTAGTTTTTGGCTATCCGTTGGCTACAATAATTATTATTTATGGCGGCTATTACATTGTTTGGTTACCGTTAAGTATAATTCTCAGTGTTATGGCAATCCAGTTGTCAAAAAAATATAACAAGTCGTTAAAGCAGGACAAATAACAGTTGGCTTTTGCTCCTGCGTCGCTTATTTTAGCCAACTATCAATTGCCGCTTAACGTGGCGTTA
>NZ_JACGUZ010000054.1:0-1005 GCF_014076955.1 Colwellia sp. Bg11-12 | reverse complement strand
GTGTTATGGCAATCCAGTTGTCAAAAAAATATAACAAGTCGTTAAAGCAGGACAAATAACAGTTGGCTTTTGCTCCTGCGTCGCTTATTTTAGCCAACTATCAATTGCCGCTTAACGTGGCGTTATATTCACTAAGTTAGCAGGAAGCTATGAATCAATATTTTGATGAACACTTTTCAGGATTAAAATTACAAAAACCTCTTTTTTATAATTGGCCTATCGGCTTAAGGTTTGAGATTGGACCTAATGAAATTGAATTATGGAAAGATTCTGAACGTGAAGCTATCAATGAAAAATATTTTGAAGTTTCTCTGGCTCGTGCAGTATCAATTTTTGAAGCTGTCTTTGGTAAAGATGATGACATTGAAATAATATATCAACAATATTCTGATGGTCGTAAGAAAATCAGAAAAGGTAATTTCATCTTTAAACAAATAAATACTGCAAAGATCAGCCAAGTTAAAAGCATAGATGTCCGTAACATCTATGAGCTAGATTATAAATCTGAGTGTTGGAAAAGGCTAAATATACCAAACTTAACTGTCGATGATATTAACTATAAAAATATTTTGCTGTCATTAATTCATACTGATTTTGGTTGTAGAAAACCGTCAATGTGGGGTGAATGCTTCATTATAAACAAGACTAAGAGTATTATTTTAAATCTATATGACGATCGTGGAATGTATGTAATAAGCTCAAATAGAGAAACGCTCATTCCATTGTATCAATCACATAACGAATGGCTGTTAAACTATGATCGTGAAAGAATGGATTTGGTGTTCTCGTGAATATAACAAGTCATTTAAAAGGACAAATAACAGCTGGCTGTTGTTCGTTCCTCACACATTTTAGCCAGCTATTATTTGCCTCTTAATGAGGCGTTAGGTGTAATCGCCACTTCGTTTTATTGTTTAAAGCATTTGCCAATTTAAGTAGGCGTTTGTACTTTCTAAATATGGTTTTGGAGTGTTTCGCCAAGCTCTACGTCATTTACGCCAATAT